>CAMLER010000602.1 GCA_946478915.1 uncultured Chryseolinea sp. | reverse complement strand
GTTCGTGTCAGGGTACGGGACATAAGGTAGAAGGGTATAAGGTATAAGGTATAAGGTATAAGGTATAGGCGCAAGATCTTAAAGTTCCTAGCGTACACTATAGGTTATTCTATTTCCATCATTTTCTTTCGTGATTGAACAAATTTAATATATCCGTTCAATGTTTTTTTTGCATCTTCTATTAATATGAATCCCTTCTTTAGAAGGTCTTTGCTAATAAATCCCAAGTCATAACAAGAAGTGAGGTGATCTTTCAGTTCGTAAAGGGAACCTCGTGCTACCCGGTAAAACTGAATGCCTTCTTGATAGTGATAGCGACCATAGCCTTCTGAAATATTTGCTGTCACGCTTATTGAAGCTCGTCGGATTTGAATATTTAAATTGAATTTTTCGTCAATTGTGAGTTTTGGTACAACCTCTTTATAGAAAAATATTTTAACCAATCTCGCTTTCTTCCACGCTTCCAACGTGGTGAAATCCCTGGAGGAATTATATAATAACATAACGGTTTAAATAAAAATTACAACGACAATCCTCTTTCGATAAATCTAAGCTACCACTGCCTATACCTTATACCTTATACCTTATACCCTTATACCCTTACTCCTTATACCACCCTATCCCTATCCCCACGCCCCTCACTCCACCCTCGCAATCCCCTCACTCCCGCGCACGTGCTCCCCATACATCCTCCAAACCTCCCCAGCAACCCGTCGCCCAAGCTTTAGTCCTTCAGCATTATCCGATTCAATATGATATCCGCCAAGCACACGTGATTTACCGGCCATGTCTGCTGTCGCAGTAAAAGTCGGGAATCGTAAGGTAACAGTATCACCAATATTTTCAGGCTCGGTAAGGAGTCCCGGGACTAACCTTACCTCTTCTCCGAAGCGATCGCTTCCAGTAAAGAGTTTCAACACTTCGGCACACGCGCCGCTTACGGTGCTGTGTCCTGAAACATAACTTGGAAACGGGGGACACAAGAATGTGTCGGGAGAGTAAGGCCGCCATTCTTTTCCTTTTACCTCAATCATTCCCTTGTCAGCACCACCCCAGGCTTTGATTAATTTATCCTGATAGTAACTGTGGACCAGCGCGTAGGGTCTTGCAAAATCATAGTACATTTTTGAATCCCAGCACGCGATGAAAGCATCCATTGCTGCAACTTCCACCAGGAAATACATTTTCACATCCTGATCGAGTGTATGGTTGTCGCGAACTGATACATTTTGTGCAAAAATTAGCCAATGCCCTGCCTGCTGGACGGACTTTGGTCCATCGCGCATAAATTCCACGAGGGCCCTTTCTTCGTCAGACAAATTCGCCTGCATTTCTACGACCTGCTTGACTTCATCTTCCAATTGTTTTGATCCGATCGCAGGTGGCGGACCTGGCCTGAATTGGCCGGGCGACTCGAGCGCAATAGGATCAACGTTACCCCAATGTGGGGTGAGACAAGCCGGCGCAAATTTTCCGCCTTTGCCGTCTGAAAAATACTTTGGTTGCCACTTGCTGACATCCTTTAATTCATCAGCAGTGTTAACAGGAGAATATCCTGTATAATCGCTATACGGCTGATCGCTTGAATTCTTAAACTTTCCTTTTTGATTTGATCCATCGTCAAATCTGCTTTCGATTACCGTCTTCGCCGCGAGGTTTCCGATGCCGATTGGCGTAGTAGGATCCAGCGAGTTGTTGTCAGGATCTAATCCAAACTCGACCATCCTTTTGCGCAGCAATGTCGAATCAGAAAAATAGTAATGGAGCATTGCTCGATAGGCAGCGTAGCTGATTGCAATCTCCTTGTTTTTCAATGTATGCTCGGAACTTGGACGGCGGTCAACAGACGTTAGATAAAGAGGTGTGGCTGTTGCATCGTAGCGGCTCCACGCATCAAAAACCGAAGTCCAAGTTAGCGCTAATATTCTCGATGTAATAGTAGGTCGTGGTCGGAAATTCTCTGTGTCGTTGGCGGTGCATTCCAGAGAAATCTTGCCCCATTTGTAGGCGAGGTTATTTTTTCCATTCGGCTCTGCGACCCTGCTTTCATTGGGACTCTTACCAGTATTAGAGCAGGATTGGCAGATTATAATAATAACGAAGGAAATACATCGTGCTGCTTTTACCATCTCCCTTTGTTTTGCTGTAATCAAGTATTCAGTACGCCCGACTCAAGCAGTAATAGATAAATTTACAAGAACTTGCGTCGAAATAGAAACGAAGGAGGCTGGAAGTTTCCTCCAGCCATCCTTGTTGCCAATGATATTAAGAGCGAGGCAACTAGTATCCTTCGTTCTGGGGATATCCGCCCTGCGTTCGATCAGATTGAGCCTGTGGAATCGGTCGGTGGACGTGGTATGGTTTAATGTTTGGTGCACCAGCTAACGTTTCGCCCACGTGCGCTTGTGGATTATACGCCGTTACATACTCGACCAATTTACCTGTTCTCGTCAAATCAAACCATCTCATTTGTTCTGCATCCATTTCAAAGGCACGTTCGAGCAATATTAAGTCAATGGTTACATCTCCGGGATCAATTTGCATTTCGGCAACTTTTCCAGGTTTAGCGGCCCGTGTTCTCACGACATTTATATCTTCTGCTGCTCCGGCGGGATCATTCATCTGGAACCGCGCCTCAGCCCGCAGCAAGTGCGCATCTGCCAACCTCATGACAAACCAGTCACGGGAGCCTTGCTCATGCTGAATCGCCGGCCTGCGAGGATCAAAGAATTTATTGATCGTAGGGAAAAGGCGTTCGTTATAGAAGAAGGGATCAGAGGGGTAATAGTTAGGATCCGTTGTCGGAAGCGTGTTCGCCGGGTAGGAAGCTTTTTGTCGAGTAATTACGGTGTACCTGACTTTGAGTTTTTCATCCCCTAACCATTTTGCATCCTGCCCAGGGCCAGGGATGTATAGTGCGGTGTCACCCACTGCAAAACGTCTCTTGCCAATGTCTGCCGCGGTAACAGTGGTGCCGTCAGCCTTCTTGGCACCCTTGTCGACATTAATCTGTTTCCACACTGGTATGTTATTAGGGTTATTACTATACCAAACGTGTTTATACGTGTCTTCGTATCGCTGATCGTTCGGACGTCCCTTCTCCCATTCGTCAAGCATATGTTCTGTAAGCCTAAACCGTTTGAATGGTCGTCCGTTTGCAATATCGCGAATCATCCCAGGTTGAATATCGTATTCCATACCGAAATAAAGGTGACCCCGATTACCTACGCCCGTACCTCCATTTAGGATCAGGTCGGTGGAATATTGGATCGCCCAAATCACTTCGCTGTTCAATTGGTTGTCTTGGTTCCACAGATCTTTGTGCGATGGCAAAAGTGCAAAACTATAGTCATCGATGACATTTGTAAGCAGCTGTTCAGCAGTTGCAAAATCACTTGCACTTCCGAAAGGCTGATATCCCCGGGTCAATAGTACCTGACCTAAAAGGAATT
>CAMLER010000601.1 GCA_946478915.1 uncultured Chryseolinea sp. | reverse complement strand
ATTCTCTTTCCTTCAAGTTTTGGCAACTGCTCTACCTTCCCAAAATCTTCCAGGCCCTGAGCAAACTTTAACAGCAATATTTCACCGCGCTCCTTATACGCGATGGATCGTCCGGCAAAGAAAACAGTCGCCTTTACCTTGGCTCCTTCCTTGAGGAAATTTTGCGCATGTTTTAACTTAAAGTTAAAATCATGTTCGTCGGTATTGGGTCCAAAACGTATTTCTTTGAGAACTACTTTTAGCGCCTTCGACTTTATTTCCTTCTGCTTTTTCTTCTGCTCATACTTAAACTTGGAGTAATCGACGATCTTGCATACGGGCGGATCTGCGTTCGGTGAGATTTCTACTAAATCCAGTCCCTGATCCTGTGCTAATTTAATAGCCTGTTGTATGGGATAAACATCTACCTTGATATCATCACCTACAACCCTTACTTTCTGTGCAGTGATCCGTTCATTTACCCGGTATGGTTCTTCCGGTCGTTGTGGACCTCTCCTTAATGGCTTGTTGAATGGCCTGTTGTTATTAAAAATTGCGATACTATTGTTTGTTTAAGTTAATAATAAGCTATCCTGAAAAAACAGGGTGCAAATATCGTTAATATTTCAGTTTTTCAAAATCAATTCGGTGCAGCACATTCTATTCTAAAACGATTAATGAATTCGTCCAGTGGCACGCTGCCCTGATCACCCTGACCATGTCTGCGAAGCGAAACCATTTCCTCCTTCGCCTCCCGTTCGCCCACGATTAACATGTACGGGATCTTCTTCGTTTCCGCGTCACGTATTTTTCTTCCAATCTTTTCGTCGCGGTCATCAAGTAAACCCCTGATATCCTGTTCTTTAAGTCTATTATAAACCACCTCGGCGTAGTCGTTAAACCTTTCAGAAATAGGCAGAACCGCAATCTGATCCGGCGCCAGCCATAACGGGAAATTGCCCGCGCAATGCTCAATTAAAATGGCAACGAACCGCTCAAGCGAACCAAAGGGAGCCCTATGGATCATAACCGGGGTGTGTTTTTGATTGTCAGAACCGACGTATTCAAGTTCAAACCTTTGAGGGAGCTGGTAGTCAACCTGGATCGTTCCAAGCTGCCAGTTCCGCCCCAAAGCATCCTTTACCATAAAATCCAACTTTGGACCGTAAAAGGCTGCTTCACCCTCCACTGCTACTGACTTTAGCCCCTTCTCGTCGGCAGCTTCCTGTATTTGCTTCTCCGCCTTCTCCCACAAATGATCCTCTCCGATATATTTCTCCTTGTTCGCAGGGTCCCGAAGGGAAACCTGCGCAGTGTAGTTTTCAAAGCCAAGCGAGCTGAAAACCTTTAGTACCAGATCGATCACCTTAATGAATTCTTCTTTCACCTGGTCTGGTCTGCAGAAAATATGCGCATCGTCCTGGGTAAAGCCGCGAACCCTTGTCAGGCCGTGCAATTCTCCGCTTTGCTCATAGCGATAGACCGTACCAAATTCTGCAAACCGTATAGGAAGGTCGCGGTATGAACGAGGCTTCAGCTTATACATTTCGCAGTGATGGGGGCAATTCATCGGCTTGAGCAAGAACTCCTCGTTCTCATCAGGGGTATGAATGGGCTGGAATGAATCCTTTCCGTACTTTTCATAATGACCCGAGGTAACATACAACGCCTTACCACCAATATGCGGCGTAACTACGGGATCATACCCGGCTTTTACCTGTGCTCTGCGCAAAAATTGTTCAAGCCGCTCGCGAAGTATGGTTCCTTTGGGTAGCCATAGCGGCAATCCCATACCCACCTTTTCAGAAAAACCAAATAACTCAAGTTCCCGCCCTAGCTTGCGATGATCGCGCTTTTTCGCTTCCTCCACCAACCGGAGATACTCTTCGAGTTCTTTTTGTTTCGGAAAAGTGATACCATAAAGTCGCGTCAGCATCTTGTTCTTTTCATTGCCACGCCAATAAGCACCCGCAACGCTAAGAAGCTTTACCGCTTTGATAAATCCTGTGTTTGGAATGTGGGGACCCTTACACAGGTCGACGAAATTCCCCTGCTGGTAAAATGTAATTTTTCCATCTTCGAGCCCTTCTATCAACTCGATTTTATAAGGATCGTTCTTCTTCGTGAAATAGTCCAGGGCGTCACTTTTACTTACATCCCTGCGGCTATATACATTATCTCTCTTGGCCAGCTCCTTCATTTTGTTCTCCACGGCCAATAGATCGTCGTCGCCAAACGCTTTGCCGCCTAGATCTACATCGTAGTAAAAACCATTATCGATCGCTGGACCGATTCCGAACTTTACATCCGGATATAATTCTTGTAGCGCCTCCGCCATCAAATGGGCTGACGAGTGCCAAAACGTAGCCTTGCCACCAGCGTCATTCCATGTGAGAATCTTTATTGAAGCGTCACTATTGATCGGACGGGAAAGGTCCCATACTTCTCCATTGACCTCTATCGCCAGTGAGACTCGGGCTAAACCTTCACTAATACTGGTAGCTATTTCGGATCCTTTTACGCCGCGGGGATATTCGCGCACACTTCCATCCGGGAGAGAAATTTTTACATTCATCTGTCTAAAATGATATCATGTCTCTTATCTATTAAATCGGTTCGAATAATTTGCCTCGTCGGGACCAATACGGGGGGCATTCTTAATTCATTACTGACCTCATAGACATAGCATGACTTTTTCCATATTGAACTAAACTACAAAATTAATTCAGGCACAAATATGCAAAAAGTCCACTAAGAATATGGGTAAATCACAAAGTGAATTGGAAACTAAAAAGGACAGCAAACTTTCGTATATCCGGATTGTCGAGATATGAGAGGCGGTGGACAAAATCTACACGGAAAAATCGAAAAATGTTTTCCACCCCGTATCCAAGCTCAATGTAAGGGCGATCTGGTTTAAAATAGCCAAAACTTGTGGTTGGCTCACCATCAGGAGTGGTCGGCGCAATGATATCTCGATTCTCCTGACTTAGTCCTCCAAAAATTACATTAGCTGTACCTACGAGTCGCCACTTAAGTTTTCGCATGAGCGGAATCTTATTCAGGATAAATCCTTCAAAGTGATGATCATATTGAAGCGAAGCATAACGGTCGCTGATAAACTCGCCGTAATTCATCATGTTATAGGTAATGGAAGTAAACAATGGTGTCTCGTTCCCGAGATGCAATGCCAACAATGGGTACGGCAACGTTGCAAATACTTTTTCGGCGGTGAGGTTGAGATATCCCGCACCCAACGGACCAAACCTTAATCTCCGATAAACGCTAAGGCGCAGCTTGTCATATTCGAAGTTGCTATTTAATACTCCCTTGAGTCCGCGGGTATAACGGATGGTTATTACCGGCCAACGGACAGTTCCCAGACTCAGCCTTTCATTGTCAGACTGAATAAACAACTCGTCACGCGCATAGCGCGACTCGACAATTACTTCCGCTGCATCGAAATTTTCGCGAACG
>CAMLER010000600.1 GCA_946478915.1 uncultured Chryseolinea sp. | reverse complement strand
AGATCCAGTGGAATAGATCAATTTGCCATTTTCAGAATATTGTTGTCTGAAACGGCTATTGATCAAATATCCCACATATGGCCCAAGACCGCAGTAAAGCTGACCAGATCTCACTAGGCTGTAGCGCGGGATGAATGCAAGCTCAAGATAGTTTAGGGTGTTATCATTCACGACCTTGATTGATTTAGGCGGCGTACTACCATCGTTCGAGTAAACCCGGAACTTTAATCCTTTCTGGATATAAGAAACATCTAAGCTAAGATGAGTTCGAGAATTTAATTCGTGTGTCAGCCCTAAGCGAGTTGCAAAACCAAACTTAGGGACACGAATATGCTTTAAATACGATGCACCTGTCGCAAGCTTTAGACTAGTACCAATTGAAAATTCAATGCTGGAAACTATCCTTTTGGTCTGATAATTCTCGGCTCCATTCTGCGCCTGAGAATAACATTTCGATAAAGCCAAAGCCGCTAACAAAAAGCTAACCCGAAGCGCGTAAAGCATAGAGAGAAACCATCATGTACAACAAAAGACCATCAACATCTAGTGATTGCTAGTTGGAGGATGAGACTCCTTTCACTAAATAACCTAGTGCCAGTTGAAGAGCCAAAGCGGAGAGAGAGGGATTCGAACCCTCGGTGCGGTTGCCCGCACAACGGTTTTCGAGACCGCCCCGTTCGGCCGCTCTGGCATCTCTCCTTTGAAAGCTCAGAACCCTATAAGCCTGACTTCAGTCGCAAAAATTATGAAAGATTATTCGAATCGCAATGACTCAATCGGATCAAGCTTCGACGCTTTGTGCGCAGGGTAAAATCCTGAAATCAAACCAACGAAAATACATACGATAAATCCGACGACGATCCATAACCACGGGATGAAATATGAGTTGCTGCCAAGGAAACCACCGAAGAAATTTCCTACCAGAATACCCAGGATGATTCCAAGTATTCCACCAAGCAGGCAGACGACGATCGCTTCGATCACAAACTGTTGCCGTATGCGCAATGGTGTAGCGCCAAGCGCCTTCCGGACTCCGATCTCCCTGGTCCTCTCGGTCACCGATACAAGCATGATATTCATCAACGCGATAGAAGCACCCAACAAAGTAATAAACCCTATGACCAGCCCGCCAATTCTGAAATAACCAATGATCTGCGCCGTACGCTCCTTCAATGCCTCACTGCTTTCCAGCTCAAAGGAGTTTTCGTTTCCAGCACGGTCGCGACGTATCGCTCTCATCACACCTGTAGCTTCGCCCATCGCATACTCCAGTTGCGTGGGATCAACAATACCTACGGTCAACTCATAATTTAATCCCTGCCCCTTTGCCATTTGATTTGCCAAACGAATGGGAATGAAAACCATATTATCATAATTGTCCTCCAGCGATTGACCCTTTTCTTCCAGCACACCAATAACCTTAAACTGTGTGCCTGAAAAAGAGACTTTCTGATTCAGCGGATCTTCATTCTCCTTGAACAAAACCTTATAGACCGAATGTCCAATAATCACTACCGGCTTGCCATTGTCAACTTCAAATGACGAAAAGTTTCTTCCGCGCGCAGGGGTCAAATTTTTAATCTCGAGATACGATTCATTTACTCCCATCACATTGATGTTGGGATTTGTTTTGTTCGAAAGATGTTTGATTTCCGCGATCTGTGTAAGATTGGCCGACAGGCTTATCGTTGAACTCACCCTGTACTGGTCGATGAATCGAAGCACTTCGTTAAGTTTAAGGGGCGGATAGTTTTTTTGCATAACACCCTGTGAGGTTCCGCCGCGGTTCACTTTTGAAGATATATTGAAAGTATTTGATCCCAGTGCAGAAAGGCCTTCGCTTACTGATTTCTGTGCCGCATCGATAGCAGTTGATACACTGATAAGCGCGGTAATTCCTATGGTCACAATCAACGCCGTGATCACTGACCTCAGCATATTGAGTCTCACGGATCGCAAACCTTCCAGGATATTCTCAAGTAAATTCATGCTAACAAGTAATTTTGAACAATTATAGTATCCTTATACGTTGAATAAACTGGCCGGGATGTTACAGCTCGTAGCGTATTTTTTGGGCTTGACCAGCAAATATGGGTATATTCCCTGAAAATGCGTGTTATTCTAGCTTCCGTCCGTAAATTTACAAGGTCTAACCGGGTTACGTGTATGAACAGGAGCGCAATTTTGATCGTCTTTTTGCTGACATCCCTGGCTGCCAGTGCGAATTCCATTCTCATCCCTATGGATGAAAAGCAGTCCAACCATTTAAAGGCATACGGAATAGCCTACTGGATATTAAGAAGTGATATGGAGGTTGACTGGCTGTTGAATTATCGGGGAGGTAGCTTCATGTGCGAATTTCATCCTGCGATACAAAATGAGCTGGTGGTAAGAGGCGTGAGTTTTGAAATAATATCAAGCGCTCAAACGAATCAGATCATCTCTGAGATTGCCAGCCCCGCGGTTAATTACGACATCATGAAATTGGAGAAATATCCCAGGATCGCAGTGTATTCTCCCAAATCAAAACAACCATGGGATGACGCGGTAACATTGGTCCTTACCTACGCCGAAATCCCATATGATATCATCTTCGATGAGGAGGTAATGAATGGAAACCTGGTCAAGTATGACTGGCTTCACTTGCACCACGAAGATTTTACGGGACAGTATGGTAGGTTTTATGCCAACTATAGCAATATGCCCTGGTATATTGAGCAACAGCAGGAGGCCGAGGCAATCGCTCAAAAATTTGGATTCCATAAAGTATCTCAACTGAAACTTGCCGTGGCTAAAAAGACTAAGGAATTCGTAACGGGTGGAGGGTTTATGTTTGCTATGTGTTCCGCCACCGACACATATGATATTGCGCTCGCCGCTGAAGGTGTAGATATTTGTGAACGAATGTACGATGGAGATCCCGCAGACCCGCAGGCACAAGAAAAACTTGACTATGAAAAGGCATTGGCTTTCACAGATTTCAAGTTGGTCAGAGATCCATACATGTATGAGTTTTCCGACATCGACAATCAACCGAACGAAAGAGGATTGCGTCAGGACAACGATTACTTTTCATTGTTTGAGTTCTCTGCAAAATGGGATCCGATCCCTACAATGCTCACCCAAAACCATACCCGCGTAATCAATGGTTTTTTCGGTCAGACTACAGGATTTAAAAAAGATCTCGTAAAACCGGATGTCTTAATAATGGGTGAAAACAAGGAAATCAAGGAAGCCAAATATGTTCATGGTGTGCTGGGGAAAGGCTTCTTTACCTATTACGGCGGTCATGATCCGGAAGATTATCAACACCAGGTAGGCGAAGAACCCACGGACCTCAATCAGCATCCAAATTCACCAGGCTACAGATTGATCCTTAACAATGTACTCTTCCCGGCCGCGAAGAAGAAGAAGCAGAAAACTTAATTTCTCTTAGCTAAAAGTTCAAGGTTCAAGGTTTAAAGTT
>CAMLER010000599.1 GCA_946478915.1 uncultured Chryseolinea sp. | reverse complement strand
AGCAATCGCAGATATGCCGGCCATAGCATTCGACCTGTGTACAGGGTTAAATATTCCGGGCTTGTTGCATATATAGATATGTAATGCACATCAAATCAAAACATCCTACAATGAAAAATTTACGGAAAGCGCCAACCGAAATGTGCGGCTCGGATGAAATACAGCCGAATGGTTCCCTACCAAAAAAACCTGGATCAGTCATAGCTTCTTCTATCAAATATAAGAACCTGGAGGACCGCGTACGGACGGTTTGTATCAACGTCTTACTTCTTATTCTAACATGCAATGGAGTTTTAGGTGAAATTAAAAATGGTTATGGGAATATCAGCGCAACAAAGGAATCGCTTAAAATTCTGCGAGCCATGTTAATCGAAGACCCGAACATGGGCGCAGCAAACAGAAGAAAGGTAGAAGGAACTGCAGCAAGTCTCGAAGAGTACATTTCATACTTCAACCTCACAGAAGGTTTGTTAAGTCAGTTCAAAGACATTGCACCGGAACTATACGCCCAAGTTGACACAATTACTGATCGACTCGGCAGGCAGGTCGACGTACATATAAGATTCGTCAGGGCGGCAAGCACTGAAATCCAGGCGATGGGCTCAACATACGTTAACCAAATTTACAACGATAGGGATGCTTGCCAATCAGAACATGGAGCGTTCACGGTTTCAGTAAAAGTTTGGATTGTACCAAAAGCGTTGGAAATACTAGCGCATGAACTCGGCCACGTAAAATTCATGGTACCAAATTTCGCCAGGTATTTAGAGTTTTATAAGAGCCACTACAATGACTTATCCGAATGCAATAGCGCTGGTCATCATTCCGCTGATCCAAGCGGACTTTTAGCAATGCAATTCACCAAAACCTTCCAAAAAAATTATTCAAGTTTTCTAAAAATGTCAGTTCGCAGACCTCATGATCCACCAACATTGTTGGCGAGGCTAAGGAGGGAAAGAAAGACTCTGTAGTCTATCAACAACTGTCTTGCCGCGCTTCGTCGCCAGCAGTTTCCATCGGATTTTATTCACTTTCAAAACCATTAAATTTTAAACATTATGAAAAACCAGTTCATCATCGCCCTAGCAATTGCAGTCTTGTCACTGACTTCTTGCGATCACGAAGAAATTCCGCAACGTACGTTTCCCGCGCCGCCTAATCCAGAAATAGTTATCCGTTCGGTCTATCCAAGTTCAGGAGCACCAGGAACCACTGTTGCTATCTTTGGGGAAAATTTCGGCAGCACGATCGAAGAACACGATGTAACATTCGATTCCACTTATGCGGAGATCACTAACGTTGGATACGGCATGATCCAGGTTAAAGTACCTGCCCATCTTACCGATGGCACATACAAAATCAACATCAGGTGGCGTGGACAATTTGCCTCTTCTCCTACCATGTTCAACGTAATCAACAAACCAGTTGAGTAGTTGTATGTATTTGGTTGCTTCGGGATCAGCACTTTTTCCGATCTCGAAGCAACTTCAAAACTAAAATCAGGAGGTTCCAGGGGTTCCCTTTCGTCGCACTATTTACCCAATGTTCAACATGTGTATAGCTCGATCAGTTCTAAACTTCTTAGTGTCTTTTTCTTTCAAGAATCTGTTTAGCCATTTCTTCGGAGACACCGTACACCTTCCCAGCAGCGGCATCTTTCATAAACTCATCTATGTAGCGTTGACTGATATCGGTACTGTCTCTGTACTTTTTTCTAAGTCTCTCCAGCTTTGCATGCAAGTCCTTCTTAACTTTACGATAGGCAGGATCATTGTAAAAATTCTTCATTTCCATCGGATCTTTCTTGCGGTCAATCAGCTCCCATTCATCAGCGGCAAAATAATAATGGATCAGCTTATACTCTTTCGTAATGATGGCGTAGTGCCGGTTGACCATGTGCTCTGCGGGATACTCGTAGTAGTGATAATACACCGCGTCGCGCGACCATCTTCCCTTTCCGGTCAGAATTGGCATCATACTTTCACCCTGCATATCGGGAGGAATTGGAATCCCTGCTGCATCCAGAAAGGTTTGCGCGAAATCAAGATTCTGAACAAGTTCATCGGAACGGCTACCCGCCGAGATCTTGCCAGGCCAGGCGATTAACAACGGTGTCTTGAAAGATTGGTCATAAACGAAACGCTTGTCAAACCATCCATGTTCACCCAGGTAAAATCCCTGGTCGGATGTGTAAACTATCATTGTGTTATCCATCAGATTATTCTGCTCCAGGTAGTCGAGCAGCCGACCGATGTTTTCGTCAACACCTTTGATGGTTCCCAGGTAGTCCTGCATATAACGCTGGTATTTCCATCTCATTTTGTCTTGCTCATTCATGGTAGGATACGCCTTCCTGAAATCCTCATTAACTTTTTCGTATGCTCTCTTAAAGTTTTCAAACTGAGAACGGTTCAAACGGTCTGCTTCATGGTTGAATCTCACTTTATCGACGCCAATTTCCGCTATACCCAGTTCATCCATAATGTCGGGGAACACCTTATTGTCACCTGCCCATCCCATGTGCGTGAGAATATTCATCTCCGCTTCAGCAGCTGGTGACGTCCTGCCTGAATAGTTATCAAAAAGTGTTTTCGGTTCAGGGAATTTTTTGTTCGTAAACTCCTCGAGGTGGCGCTCCGCCATTAGCCACGGACGATGTGGGGATTTATGCAGATACATCAGCATGAAAGGCTGGTCCTGCTTCCGTTCTTTTTGAAGCCAATCGAGCGTCATGTCAGTCACGATGTCTGTGACGTAGCCCTCCACCTTGATATTTCCTTCGTGTTTGGTAATGAATTCCGGATTGTAATAGGCACCCTGACCAGGAAGAATTTTGAACTGATCAAAGCCCTTTGGGTTATTGCCAAAATGAAGCTTACCAAACATCGCAGTCTGATATCCGGCCTTCTGAAACAGCTGTGGGAATGTGACATTGGTAGTATCGAACTGGAAATGGTTATCGACTTTGCCGTTGAGGTGCGAATGCTTGCCCGTAAGAATTGTTGCGCGCGATGGGGCGCATATCGAGTTCGTTACGCTGGCATTGGTAAAGAGCATACCCATGTTGGCAATCCTGTCGATGTTCGGCGTGGAGATCAGGCGTTTGTCGTAGGCTGAAATAGCCTGATACGCGTGGTCATCCGACATGATGAAGATGATGTTGGGCCGCGAAGAATTTTTGGTCGGCTGGCTGAACACGCTGCCAATCTGTGTCAGTAAGGCGAGAGATAAAATAAAAAAGTATTTTGCCATTGAGCTTGGGTTTCAGACAGACAAAATACCACAATAATGCAGAGTTGCATAGAGACTAGTTCTACTTTGTCAGTTACACAATTTATATAATAAAGGATTGATAAACTACAGAGTCAAGGCGGGTCCACAAAGGTCCAACGGGCACGACGTGAGAACTGCGTCGTGGTTCGTCGTGCCCCTCTTTGTGGTCTTCGTGACCTGCATTTATTGAGCGCATT
>CAMLER010000598.1 GCA_946478915.1 uncultured Chryseolinea sp. | reverse complement strand
GCGGTTTATACCCAATTACCTGATTGCAAACCCCGGTATAAATTCGGGCATGATGATCCCACAATATACCGCCGCTTCGCTGGCTAGCCAGAATAAACAACTCTGTACACCCGCGTCGGTTGACTCTATTGTTTCGTCGAATGGGCAGGAAGACCATGTAAGCATGGGCGCAAATGCAGCGACAAAAGCCTATCGGGTGGTGAACAATTTGTATTCGATTTTGGCAATTGAACTGATTACAGCTGCCCAAGCCATGGATTTCAGGAGACCCTTGCGGTCATCTTCCCACCTGGAAGGTCTTTTAAGTAATTTTCGGGCGGTTGTATCGTTTATTGAAGATGACCGCGTGTTTTACGACGACCTTCGAAAAGCCGAGCAATTTCTAAAAAATTGGGAACCCAAATGAATTTTAAGTTTGGATTTGCTTTTCTTCTTTTTGGTCTTGCTTCCACTTTAGCGATTGCGCAACCCTATCCCAGCAACAACGGAACTTTTCAGGTTGATCAAAAAAAGGGATGTGCTCCATTAACCGTCAATGTGACAGTACCCTCGGTAACTTGTGATCCGGGCAATGGCATCAATTGTGATTTTTTCTACGAGGCAACCTCCATTCAAAATGTTTTTACCCATACCTATAATACACCAGGTACCTATAACCTTGTCGGCGTATTTCAGGGGGGAATAACCGATCGCATTACAATCACAGTGCTTCCCAACACACCTCCGGAATTCGAGATTTACTCGTGCAGTGGAAATGGAGTCCAGGTTAACATAACCGACACCAATTATGATCGATATGTGATAGATTTCAACGATGCAACGGTACCGGTAGAAACGACGTCACTCTCAACGATTACTCACTCCTTTATGTCATCGGGCACCAAGACCATTACCGTCCGCGGTAGAAACCTGGGCGCCGATGACAACTGTACCACTTCGGCCAAGACAGTGGATGCTGTGCTCGCTCTTCCCGTTCCTACGATCACGGAGCTCATCGTGCTTAATGAGAATGACATCCAGTTGAACTTTGGAAACGAAGGCAACATCCTTTATCGACTCCAGATAGCGCAGAATAGCGCGGCAGGTTTTCAAAACCTGCAAAATGTTTATGAGACATCAACAACAACTATAAATAATCTTCAGACGGAGAACAACTTTTATTGCTTCCGGCTGGGCGCTTTCGATCCGTGCAATAACACAACAGTTTACTCAAATACAATCTGCAGTTCTAACCTTGATGTCGCTGCACTAAACAACAACAACAGGTTGACGTGGGCCACGTCCTCTTCCGGTGTTACAAGCTTTACAATAACACGGAATGGAAACCCAGCCTTTAATCCAGTGGGGACAGCTACTTCGCAAGATGATACCGACATTACATGCGGTGTAAACTATTGTTACCAGTCAATCACCAATTATGCAAATGGAAGCACCAGCACGACTCTGCCAGTATGCGCCGTGGCTCAGTCGACCGATACACCAACCGTTGTGGAAAATATTTCAGCAATAGTTGGTACCGACAATTCAGTCCAATTACAATGGACTCAGGACCCCGCTTTCCTGGCATCATCTTACACAATAGCAAAGTCTGTCAATGGTGAATTCGCACGCAATTATACCACAACAACGACCGATTTTTCGGATGACGAATACCTGCCGGATGTGACTACATGTTATAAAATTGAATACTCGGACGCCTGCGGAAATAGAAGTCCCCAAAGCGTAGAAGTATGCCCGTTGAAATTAATCCCTACGGTTGAACCTGATAATAGCATTACCCTTTCATGGACGGCTTTCGAAGGATGGAACAATGGTGTGGATCACTATATCGTTGAGAAATTCAATTCGCAGGGACAACTGTTACAGACTGTGAATGTAGCTAATGCGACAACATATTCAGATGATACGGAAGATCCGGATAATCAGATTATCCTTTACCGAATAACTGCAGTTGCTAATGAAGGTGGTATCGTCCCTTCCGTCTCAAATGCATTTACGGTTACGCGAAATCCTAACCTGTTCCATCCCAATGCATTTACCCCTAACGAAGATGGACTTAACGATACTTTTACAGTGCGCGGACAATTCATATCTACTTTCGAACTCAGAATTTTTAACCGGTGGGGCGAGATGATCTTCGTAACTGAAAACATCGATGAAGGTTGGGATGGTCAATACCGGGGTGCTCTCATGCCCGAAGGCACCTATGTTTTTCGTGCCACAATAACTGATCAAACTGGTAGAACTTTCGAGGAGTCCGGACCTTTTGTTTTGCTTAGAAAAGATTAATCCTGATTTGTAATGTCCTGCGGGTGTAGGATTTGCGATAAAGGACTAGGGAATAAGGAATAAGGAATAAAGGCAAAGCAAACTGAAGATTTTATATCTTGGATTTTAGTGAACACGCCAAGGTAACAAAGTAGGTTAATCGGACTATGTCTCTGGTATTTTTCTTGGTTTCGTAACGTCGGTTACTCAGGATATTGTCCGGCATCTGGACACAAACTAAATGTACAATAGCCTGAGGTAAGGTTAACTAATTCATGCCGTTCTCAATAATCTCATACTTCGCGGTTAAAAAAGTTTTGATTCTGTGCGATACACTCGGATAGACCGCGCAACCCCAATTTCTTTTTTAACGCTGAGTAGAGCCTGTTATTCGCATTACCATTTTTCTTTCCGACCTTTGCCAAATTACTGGTATGAATTGAATATCAGTTTTAAAATTCGGCATTGACAAGAAGGAAGCAAGAATAAGATAAGACAGCTCATTTGATAAAGCAGGCTGGAATATTATTAAATACCCTTCGCGACTTTGCTGGAAACAGTAGTGCTAAAGCCAACACAAAAAACTAAAATCTACATTATGTTTGATATGATGAAAATGATGGGCAAGATGAAAGAAGTCCAGGCCCGGATGAAGGAATCACAAGATAAATTAGGTACCATGTATGCCACTGCTGAGTCAGGTGCCGGTCTGGTGAAAGCAAAGGTTAGTGGAAAAAAGCAACTTATATCGCTTGAAGTAGATCCATCGTTGTTAAAAGCCGAGGATAGAATCATTCTTCAGGATCTGATTGTTGCAGCAGTAAACAAAGCTTCGGAAGAAGCTGAGGTTTTGGCTAAGGAAGAGATGCGCAAAAGTACCGAAGGATTACTTCCAAATATTCCAGGCCTGGATTTTAGCAATCTTATGGGATGAGCCGGACGGCTGTCGTCATCCTGAATTACAATGGTGAAAAACTGCTCCAAAAGTTTTTGCCTTCAGTCGTTCAGTTCTCTCCTGAAGCCGAGATTGTCATTGCCGACAATAATTCAACAGACGGCTCGATTGATTTTGTCCGCAAGGTTTTTCCCGAGATCAGGATAATCCAACTTGATAAAAATTATGGGTATTGCGGCGGATATAATCGCGCACTTAATCAGTTGGACGCTGACTATGTTGTTTTACTGAATAGTGACATCGAGGTAACC
>CAMLER010000597.1 GCA_946478915.1 uncultured Chryseolinea sp. | reverse complement strand
AAGGTGACGAGAAAGCTCTGGAGTTCCTGTACAAGAAGTACTACAGGATGATGACGAAGTTAGTGATAACGAATAGTGGTACTGAGGAAGAGGCACGCGATGTTTACCAGGACGCCTTGATTGTATTCTGGCAAAAGGCAACTTCTGGTAATCTGGTACTTACCTCCAAGATGAGTACCTATATTTATAGCATCTGCCAGAACTTATGGCGAAAGGAATTGGATAGAAAAAAACGGCTGTCAAATGAGGAAAAAGATAGCCCGGTTACGTTAGATACAGAAACACTAGAACGCGAAAGAATAATAGCAAAATGCATCGACCAGCTCGACGGAACATGTAAGAAGGTTTTGATGTATTACTATTTTGAAGAGATGTCAATGCAGGATATTGCTGACAAACTTGGTTTCGCGAACACTGATACTGCTAAGACAAAAAAGTATAAGTGCAAGAAAAAACTGGACGATTTGGTCAAAGCTCAGTACTCTGAGAAAGACTTTTTAGATTAGAAATTATGGCTTCAGAAAAAGACCTTGAATTACTCGACCAGTACGTCAGCAATAGGCTGGCTGCTCAGGAAAGAACTGCTTTTGAAAAAAAGCTTGAAGCTGATAATTCCCTAAGACAAGAATTACAAATTCAGCAGCGGGTGGTGGAAAAATTGCGTGAAGCACGGGTTAGCGAGCTGAAAACTATGTTTAACAGCATTCCGGCGTCGGAACTCGAATCCGATGGCTCATCAGTAGGAACGAAGGTTGCGCTTTGGGCAGCCGTGGCTGCTGTGACCGGAGCCGGGCTATACTTCTACTTAACATCATCGAATAGGGACAGCTCTACAGATCTTTCAACGCAGGAACAGGTTACTAACCAGACCCCTCAAAATGCAGAACAGGACGAAACGCCTGCTGTATCGAAAGACGAAGAGCCAGTGACACGGGACGAGGAGCCTTCTGCTCAGGCATTAAATCCGTCGTCGGATAAAAGCGAAAACGCTTCGGACACGCCACAGCTTCAGAACGGAGTTACGTCAGAGGAAAGTACCAAAGGACCCCAATTGGATGTATTTGATCCTACAGAGGAAGACAAGCAATCATCCAATGCAAAGAGTCCGGTCAACGTTCCTGAATCGGCGCCGTTGCATAAGTCGTCTATCGCCGTAGAATTTGACAGCGAAAACAAACGATACGACTTCCATTATCAGTTCAAGGATGGAAAGCTTCTCATGTATGGCACCTTTGAGAAGAATCTGTATGAAATCATGGAATTCTTTAGCGACAATAAGCGCACGGTATTCCTGTACTACAAAGACAACTATTACCTCTTGAACGAAGAGGATGAAAATGTAAAACCGCTCTCCCCGATCAACGATCCCCTGTTGCTTAAGAAGTTAAAGGATTATCGGGGAACCAGGTAAGGTATAGGGGTAAAAGGTATAAGGTATAGGGACATACCTTATACTTTATACCTTATACCCAATCTCGCCCCCTCCCCCCATTCAATAATTTCTCCTACCTTTGCGCTGCGAATGCAGAAATCAGGACATAAAAAGAAATTAGGCGGGTACCCTGCAATAGGAGTAGTAACAAGCATTACGCTCGCGCTATTCGTCCTGGGTTTGTTTGGAACCCTCATCATTTACTCCAACCAGTTCGGTAGAATTGTTCGCGATAACCTGAACGTAAAGGTCTTCCTTAAAAGCACACTTACTGAAACACAGCGAAGTCAAATTGAACGAACAATCGGATCGAAAAAATTTGTTGCGAAAGCGGATAGCGCGCTGGTATTTGTATCCAAGGAAGAAGCGGAAAAGGACCTCATAAAACAAATTGGTGACTACAAGGAAATATTAGGCGAGAACCCGTTGAAGGATGCGTTCATTGTTAAGATCGCTACAGAATACCAGGATACTACTAACTTGAAAAAAATTAAATCTGAAATAGAGGGGATCAATGGGGTTCTTGAGGTTACCTATCAAAAACATTTGTTCGACGAGGTGAACAAGAACTTTACGAATATTTCAATTGCCTTGTTGATACTCGCCGTGTTATTAATTACGATTACCTTTCTGCTGGTGAATAGTACGCTTCGCATTGCTTTATTTTCTCAGCGCTTTTTGATTCGTAGCATGCAACTCGTGGGTGCAAAAAAATGGTTTATTCAACGACCCTTCCTCGCGCGCGCAGTAGGCTATGGTCTTCTTTCAAGCGCAGTTGCTTCGGTGCTGCTATGGACATTCTCGACCTATGCGCAAACCAGAATTGCCGATCTTTCACAACTTCATAATGAGAAATATTTTTTAATGCTGCTTATATTAATATCGGTAATCGGAATTTTGGTGGCAACGGTAAGCACTTTTTTTTCGATTCACAAGTATTTGAAAATGTCATTGGACGAACTGTATTAGATAAGAAATAATGGAAAGTAAACTTCCTTTCGGTAAAAAAAATTACCAGCTGATGATCATTGGTGTTCTGACGCTTGTCGTAGGATTTGTGATCATGTCGTCGGACAAACAACCACATGGGTTTGGATTTTTAGGTCTTACGCTGGGACCCATTATCGTTATGGCCGGATTTATAATCGAGATTGTCGCCATCCTGCGCAAACCTACTAAATGAGGTTTGAACGTCCAGGCTGTATATCTACGACTGTTTTGCATAAACCATTTTTTGCATGTCCATTATTCAAGCTATCATTCTAGCCATTATCGAAGGTATCACTGAATTTCTGCCTATTTCGTCAACCGGGCACATGATAATAGGCTCCTCGTTGATGGGAATTGCATCGGATCCCTTCACAAAAATGTTTACGGTGGCAATACAATTCGGTGCAATTTTATCCGTGATTGTACTTTACTGGAAAAAATTTATACCGAACAAAGATGATGTTAGAGAGACGGTAAATTTCTATCTGAAACTTTTTGTCGCATTCATTCCTGCTGCGGTTATCGGTTTCCTTTTGAATGATTTCATTGATGAGTTACTTGAGCGGGTCGATGTGGTGGGCTACACATTAATCGTCGGAGGAATACTTTTCCTCTTTATCGACAAAATATTTCAGAAAAATGAATTGAACGAACATAAAGAAATTACATATGGCTCGGCTCTAAAGATTGGATTCTTTCAAACTATCGCAATGGTACCTGGAGTTTCACGATCTGCTGCAACGATAATCGGGGGGCTGACTCAGGGTTGGACAAAAAAGGCGGCAGCTGAGTTTTCATTTTTCCTCGCGGTGCCTACGATGTTTGCTGCAACGGCATACAAAATGCTCGAGTTCTATACAGCTGGGGGGGCATTCGGATCAAATGAAATAATGCTGTTAATTGTTGGGAATGTCGTCGCCTTTATCGTTGCTATTCTGGCAATCAAATCATTTATCAGTTTCCTTACAAAAAACGGATTCAAGCTGTTTGGATACTATCGCATTCTGATCGGTGTTGTTATTCTCGTGCTATACTACATGGGTGTTGGCCTCACAGTT
>CAMLER010000596.1 GCA_946478915.1 uncultured Chryseolinea sp. | reverse complement strand
AACCTCAAACTTTTAACTTTGAACTTAAATTCTTGCAGTTCAAAGTTTAAGGTTTTAAAGTTCAACTCGAGCAACGTGATCCTCTGAATTCCTGGCAGATCCGTTGAGGTTCAGCAACCTGTAACTTTGAACCTTGAACTTTGAACTTAATGAATCCTATCCCCTCGCACTTCCATCTTTCTCATAATCTCCGCTTCGTGCTCAAGCCACTCTTCCCATCGATGCATAACATAATCTTCGGGCATGTATTCTTTTGCAAGATGTAGGAAGCTCTTATAGTGTCCTGCCTCGGAGATCATCAGCTCATGATAAAATTCTGCAAGATCCTTATCACCGATGCTCTTCCATAAGACTTTGAAGCGCTCGCAGCTTCGGGCTTCTATCAGTGCATTTAATAAAAGTTTTTCGACCAGGTGCTGCTCTTTACTTCCACCCTTTTTTACAAATTTTGTGAGCTCATCCACGTATTGGTCTTTTCGCTGAGGCCCTAGCGTATATCCCCTTTTTCTAAGCTCCGCAAGAACACGTCTGAAGTGTTCCCACTCCTCAGCTACTACCGGACTCAAGGTCTCTACTAATTTTTCACGGTCAGGGTGTTGGACAATAAGTGAGATACATGACGAAGCAGCTTTCTGTTCGCAATAAGCGTGATCGATAAGAATATCTTTCAGATTCCTTTGAGCGATGTCAGTCCACCGTGGATCTGTTGGAAGCTCAAGCCCCAATGTGAATTTGTCCTTTGCAATTTTCAAGACGCAGATTTTATAGTCAAACGTTATTCAATTCCACTCAGTCATAAAATGACCAATCAAACCCAAAGTCAATAATGTTGCGTTGACCCGGGTACCCAGGGGTGAGCATATATCCTTCCTCAGAAAAAGTCTGAAGCAAATTATGATACTTGAAAAAAATTCTACCTCGTTTAATGCGTGCACTGAAAAAAACATCAACAATGGGAAATGCAGGAACTTTTAAAGCTGTTCCGGTATGCCGCTCCTGCAAGTAAAATTGTTGGATGGGAACATCGTAAGCTAACGGATAGTATGCTGATCTGTAATGAAGGTCTACGCCCGCGTGCATGTCGAGATTGCCATTAAAGAAAATATTTTCGTACGATAATTGTGCATTGATAAACCATTCGGGAAGTTGGATGGCATCGTCGGGATTATCTAAAAGCTGAGAGAAAATTACCTGACTCGATAAATTAATGTGGCGCAAAACGGTCAGTCCTAATTTCAGTTCCGGCAAAAAAATTACTTGTTGACCCGATGATTGTACTGGCGTTACGGGCGGCACGTTGGGCACCGTATCTTCTTTAAAGAAAATGTAATTGCCAAGCCTTGTGAACGTCATACCCGGAGAAACGCGCAAAACTTTAGACTTGTAGTGGAGGAAGCCATTGATCTCTGTGACGTTAACATTGTTGAAATTGTTTGACCACGAATGGTGCGAGCCACGATAATTTTGTTGAAGCATCGACGGAGAATACTGTAATTGTTTTACCGATCCTTCAAACCACTTGCTTTTTATATCACCTTCCACGCGATAATTTCCGTTTTGCTGCACTTCAACCCAACCAGCTACCTCGCCAATCGAATCAAGGTGTAGCGCCATACGACCACCGAGATAACTCTCAACTTCTGATTGCTGTCCTTCAACGTGGATGTTGGTAAAAGAGTAATCACGGATGGCGTAGTATCCGTTATAAAACAACTTCAGCAAGTTGCCTTTGATACCCATTTCATTTCTAACGTATTTAAACTTCGCTTTGTCCACTGTTTTAGTGGTATCCAGGGTATTGTCATAATAATCGTAGTAAGATATGTACGACGGGCCGTCTAAGAATTTATTTCCCTGGCGATATCGGTCAAACGTGTGATAGACTTGCAGTGCCCGCCCGATCTCATACTGGTGATACAAATGCATATTCATCCTGAGATCTCCGCTGAGGGCCTCAGTCAGGGATGGCTGCGCGTTTACAAAAAAGTAATCTTTGTACTCGAATATGTTTCCCGATTCAACGTCGCTATTTATGCCACCATACTCTGCTGTCTCATGATTACTTCTACGAAAATTAAATATCGCCCGGTAGGAACTGTCCGGAGATTGATAGGAAGTGTAAATGTCATAGTACGTTCCCCGAACATTCCGATCACCTTTACCAGACCGCTGGATTTGCTTATCGATTAAAAGCGCCCGGTAGGTAAACCCAAAATTCCATTGAGGAGTAATGTTTCTGCTGAAGGTAACCCGCGTCATCGATCTGCCCTTTCCTCCTAACGACGCACGGATATTGGTGTACGGTGACTTGGTGTCATAATAACGGACTTGTTCATCCTGCCAATAAAGATCATATGCACTAAATCCCGAAGTCGCTCCGATCACATCCGGTGCTTTGTAAAAAATAGGAGATATTGCAGTTCCGATATTTCCAAGGTCCTGGTAACGATAGCCATACTGCTGGACGAACGTATACCGATGGAAGTTCCTTATTGCTGTATCGATCGGATGATATGTGATCCGGTTGAAAAACACGTCTTTCTCAAAATAGTATTTGGATGTTTTTGGACCATATACTTGTCTTGTCGTGTCGTCGATGATCTGGCTGCCGCGTCTGGAAGGTTGATCCTGAGCACGCAGACTGATTGCTGCACAGCAAAAAAGTAAAGCGATAAGTATGTATCGGATGAAATGCACAGGCAAAAATAATCCATTGATCTTATCTCCGGTCTGAAAGCAGATAATTCTATGCACCCTTTACCACGTTTAGAACCATATCCTCAAATTCCTGACCATCTTTTATGAATTCCATTTCAATTGGCAAATAGTAAAAACAAAGGGATCTTAATTCGTTTTGAAATTCAGGAGCTTCAAGCTTAACCTTATCTTTCTCAGTCGTTAGGAACACTGTATCCGCATTTTGCCCGGCAAACGCCTTCCAGGTCCTAACATCTTCCGCAGTATAATAATGGTGATCCCTGTATGAAAAGTGTTTTGCCAGCTTATAATTCTGATTAACATATTCAATCAGCGGATCAGCGTTGGCAATGGCTGTGATAACCGTAATGTTTTTTATTGGTTTTTGAACGGAATTCAGGAATGGTGTCGCTTCCCCATAGCGGATAGTCGAGAAGAAGATTGGCTTGTCTGTGTAACGTTTTACCAATGTTGTGATTGCTGTAATTTCATTTCCTGAAACGGTTGATGGGCACTTGGTCACGACGATGACATCAGCCCGACTGGCATTCCCCCTGCTCTCGCGAAGCCGTCCCGACGGCAGGATGAAATCATTAAAAAAAGGTTTATGGTAGTCGGTGAGAAGAATTGAAAAGCGCGGAACGACCCGCCGATGTTGAAAGGCGTCGTCTAGCAGAATAACGTTGGTGTCCTCGTGTTCCTGTAAAATTAATGGGATGGCAAGTGCCCGTTCCTCGCCTACCGACACCGTGATTTTTTGTCCGTACTTTTTGTACAATTGAAAAG
>CAMLER010000595.1 GCA_946478915.1 uncultured Chryseolinea sp. | reverse complement strand
ACGGATCGCCTTAACAAAAATTTCCAACTCCTCGTGTTTTGCGAGAGCATCCAGTCTTGAGTGTGCTTCAACAATATTTTCATCCGACAGACAGCCCATCAACAAAGAAATGTGCGGAAGATTCCGGGACCTACCGAGAATAATTCCCCCTGGATTGGTGGATTGCAATGAACGGTTGTAATCGATTGCTTTATTTGAAATTGAATCCGGTGGAAGGAGGACTATGTCGATGGCACGTTTCATAATTGGAAAGAATACTTCGCGCTATTTTTTTAGGATTAGAACAAAACCTCCGCCCTTGGCCAATGCAATTGTTAGCTTTTTGGTTTTGTTAATTGACTCATCGACGATCCTATAGTCAGACGGATATCGATCGGCATTAAGCCCATCGACAGCTAAAGTTGCCCGATATTCACCCTGGTCAAGAAACGATAGGTCAAGGTCGACCGTCCGTCCTTCCCAGTTGGTCATTCCTGCAATGTAAAAGTCATCCTCTTTTTTTCGTGCCGTGACAATATATTCTCCGAGTTTTCCGTCAATTACAAATGACTCATCCCAGGTGGTCGGTATGTTGCCGATCAATTTCATAAAATCAGGTTCCAAAAGGCCTTGTGAGGGGTTACCTGAAAACAGCTGTATGGGGCTTTCATATACGATAAACATTGCCGCCTGATGCATTCGCGTTCCCATCGACATTACTTTTTGGCTGATGGGCCTGAAGGTTTCAGCCGTGGCGTTGTCGAGCAACCCAGGTTCGTAGTCCATGGGGCCAGCCGTCATGCGGATGAAAGGCAATAGAAGGTTGTGATCAGGTGAAGCTTTATCGCTCCAGATATTATACTCGGATCCTAATACACCTTCTCTGGTCACAGCATTTGGCCAGGTTCTGCTGAAGCCTGCAGGTTTAAATGCGCCATGAAACATGACCATTATTTTTTCGTCTGCGCACGCCCGGGCTATACGGTGATAGAATTCGACCATCTTTTGATCATCCCGATCCATGAAATCCGTCATTATGAAGTCCACTCCCCATTTCTTAAATTGTTTGAGTGCACCTTCCAACTGCCGTTCGAGTGTGGAGGCCAGTGTCCACATGCTTAAAGATATTCCCTTTTCCTTCGCATATGCGGCTATTGTGTCCATGTCGATATCAGGATTAATTTTGAAAAGATCGGTGTTATCACTCCAACCCGCATCCATCATAATTCGTTGGAAACCAAATTTTCGGGCGAAGTCGATATAGTACTTGTAAGTTTTTGTATTCAAGCCTGCCTTAAAAGGAACGTTGAATAAATTTATCCCTATGATCCATTCATCGGTACCTTTGCCCGGCTTTATCCAATCAGTATTTTCAATGCGCGAAGGAGAACCCAACCGGTATACCATGTCGTTGGAAGGAAGTTCAACATCCTTCTCAGCGACCATAAAAACGCGCCAGGGAAATGTTCTGTTTCCACTGCTCCGTGCAATAAAGTTTGCTCGTTGTGTTACCACTTCTTGTGGAAATTCGCCTGGGTTCATCCTTGTTTCCAACGGATATCCTGCGTACACGCCTGTTAGGATGTTTGGACTGGAAAAATTCAGAAACATTCCCGGATAGTTTTCGAGGTCCGATTCTGTGATCACTAAATTCTTTCCATCCGGATAGGATATCAGCACAGGTGAGAAAAATAGAAGTTCCGCGGGTATGCTATCCGTTGGACTGATGATGTAGGGTTCTTCAAAACTGGTATGGAAAATATCAACATCGTCGCGCTTTTTTACGGCCGATCCATAGAATTTTGTATTTGTTGGTAACATGTAGCGGGCTAGTTCATTCTTGACTTTAATGGAGTCTCTGAACTTAGTCACAAACCGGTATGCAAAGCCGTCGTTGTATACTCTGACCTGGATCCCCATCTTTGATTTAAATTGAAGGTCCAGCTGATTGTAATGATCGCGGATAAGTTTTCTTTTTTCCGCCACAGCCGGAATTATTCTTTCATCCTTTTGAATTGTAGTGGACTTTTGGATAGTCCATTCAAAGTTTTTGTCAATAATTGAAATTCCTATAGGAGATTGGCGAAGGATTTCAGTCCCGTTATGTGAGCAAGCAATCGTAAGTGAGTCGCCCGTTCTGACTGTAATTCTGAGTGAGCCATCAGGAGATTGTATTGTGTGCTGGGCCGCAAGCGGGAATGCCTGTAGGATAATTATTATAGCTACTATAAATGATTTCATATTTATCGGTACCCGAAAGGTTCTGTTAATACAATTGAGACATGATGATTCATTCAGTTTGCTGACAACCATCGAGATTAAGGCGAGTAAATATTTCCACACTGGCGAAACGTGCGCGAGCGTTCTGTTCAACGATTTTTCCATAATGGATGCTTTAAGATAAGAATAGTTAAACAAGTTGTGGTCTTGCGAAAGGAATGTTATTTGTAACGAAATGAGAAAAGACATAGCCATGGAAAACAATTCATCAAAGATTAAGAACCTCACTCATCAGGAGGCAATCAAAAAATTCAAAGAAATTGTCGGGCATGAATCGGTGTGCTTGTTTACAACTCAGCTAACCAACGTGCCGCTAACGACTCGCCCAATGAGTGTTAAGAAAGTGTGTGACCAGGGTAATTTTTGGTTTTTAAGTCCCAGCGACAGCGACAAGAACAGGGAAATATCAAGTGACCCGCGTGTTCAGTTGTTCATCAGCAATACATCCAACTATGAATTCTTATCTGTATATGGTAAGGCGACGATTTCGAGAGACAAGGATAAGATCGAAGAACTTTGGAGTGATATTGCAAAGGCGTGGTTTCCTGAAGGCAAAGATGATCCTCGGGTAACTGTAATAAAGGTTTCTCCAGAACAAGGCTTTTATTGGGACACTAAGGATGGAAAACTTGTATCAATGTTCAAAATTCTAGCTTCGGCAGTGACGGGCAAGACGTTACAGGAAGGCGTGGAAGGAACTATCTCCGTCCGATAAGTACCAATACTTTAATAAAGATTGGATTGGCATAGCTTCGGCTATGCCAAATTTATTTTGAGGCAAGCGTGCTACATCCGTCTCAATCGTCGAAGCTCGGAACTAACTGCTGAAAGCCTTTACCAACACAACGGTATTATTCGTGGTAGACCGCATTCGGATTGCTTTTATTGGAGCGTACTCCGGATCATTGTAGCATCTCAATGCATCCCCTTCGGAAGGAAATCTAATGATCGCATTCATTTTCTTAGGGTTTCCTTCAATGGCAATGCCTTCCGTATCTGATGCAAGAACTTCTCCGCCGAATTTCGATAAGTAGGGAATTACTCTCACACCATAACTGCTAAAATCTTCGGGGTCCGTTATGTCTTAACTGATAATGTAGTATACGGCCATAAGCTTGTTTTTTGATTTATTAATGTCGTGTCTAAGATACATAACTGTGAGTTGAACTGAATTGATAAATGTTGCTCAATAATATAGCAGGGGTAACCCATATTCTTCATGTTC
>CAMLER010000594.1 GCA_946478915.1 uncultured Chryseolinea sp. | reverse complement strand
CCGCGGCGAGCAGCGTGCCCGCCTCGATCCGGTCACCGGCCACGAAATGACGCACGGCGTTATTGAAAATACTGCCAACCTGGATTATGAAGGCGAGTCAGGTGCGATCAACGAATCGTTCGCTGATATTTTTGGAAGTTTAATGGACCCAGATGACTGGACAATTGGTGAGGATGTTGTCAAACTTTCAGCCTTTCCATCGGGCGCCTTGCGTTCGTTGGAGGATCCGCACAATGGAGGCACTGCGCTGGGTCAGCCGGGCTATCAACCAAAACACATGAATGAGAAATATCTTGGTACTGCAGACAACGGCGGTGTGCACATAAACAGCGGAATTCCCAATCATGCGTTTTATCGTTATGCTGAAGCCATCTCCCGTGAGAAAGCGGCTGCAGTATATTATAAGGCGCTCGATGAATATTTGACAAAGTCATCGCAGTTTATTGATTTAAGACTGGCTGTAATAGCGGCCGCTGAAGACCTTTTTGGCTCCGCGTCAAATGAGGTAACACAGGCGGGTATCGCATTTGATGCTGTTGGCATTACCGACGGAGATGGCGGCGATTATCAGGATGAACTTCCACAGAATCCTGGAACTGAATACTTGTTGGTTTATAATACTTTCAACGGCGACCCAAATACCTTATATAGAATAGCCATTGGAACAAATACCGCGACTCCATTGACGACAACAGCATTTGCGAGTAGGCCAAGCGTTACAGACGACGGTAGTTATGCTGTTTTTGTTGCGGAGGACAAGACCATTCACTCGATTGTTACGGCTCCTGGCGAAGATCCTGAAGAATTTGTAATACAGGATGAAGCCATTTGGTCTAATGTTGCCATCTCTAAAGATGGTAACCGGTTGGCCGCTGTCACAGAGGATGCTGACAACACAATTTATGTTTACGATTTTGACAGCGAAACGTGGGCTGACTTTGAACTGTATAATCCTACGTACTCGGATGGCATAAATGCCGGCGGTACAGAATTCGCCGATGCGCTCGAATGGGATTATACGGGCGAGTTTGTGGTGTATGATGCATTTAACCGTATTCAAAATGCCAATGGCAACGACATCGAATACTGGGATGTCAATTTTATGCAGGTTTGGGACATAGAGAATAGAGATTTTGGTGATGGATCGATTATGAAACTTTTTTCAAGTTTACCTGAAGGCGTAAGTATCGGTAATCCAACGTTTGCCAAGCTCAATCCCAATGTACTGGCCTTCGACATGGTGGACGAAATCAATGAAGAGTATTACATTGTCGGTGCAAATATTGAAACAGGTGAGAGTGACATCATTTTCGCCAATCAAACACTCGGCTTCCCTTCATTCAATAAAACTGATTTGCGTGTAGCCTTCACTTTGGACGAAGGCGGTGGGAATTTCTCCACTGGATATGTTAATCTTAACGCCGACAAAATATCTTCGTCCCAGGAGGAGGCAACAGCCCTGTTCGATGAAACACAATGGGCCGTTTACTTTGCCGCCGGTGACCGCGACATCGGTGACGATGGTGATGTAACGGGTATACCGGAAAAGACAACCGTGAAGCTGGCCTGTTATCCGAATCCTTTCGAAAATGAGATAGCCCTTGAACTTACTTCTGATTTTTCTGGAAGTGAAAAAGTCGAGATCCTTGATGTTTTAGGCCATCAATTATACGCAAGTGCACCTTCCCAAACGGCAGGGACTATAACATTGGGATTGAGCAGCCTGCCAGCCGGCAACTACATAGTCCGGGTACAGCAAGGAAGCAAGGTCGGAATGTGCCGAGCTGTCAAAGGTCAGTAACACGGACGATTTATATAGTTTGATTGAACGGTTGGTTAACGGTAATAATGATCGGTAATCGGTCGGCTCGATTGAAGTTCCTCCTCTATCTGATCGAGTCACTTCGATTAAGGAAAGCGTAATCGGTAATCGGTTCGCTCGATTAAAGTGCCTGTGATAGCCGACAGAGCGCCCACCGATAGCTGATAGCCTAATAAAGGTGATCGGTCGGCGCGATTTACGATAATGTCTTTGATCGACCTTTGCGTATCTTCATTCATCAAAGATCGAGCACATATTTTTGGGCCGATCTCGCACCTGATCACCTTTTTACCGGCCTTCGGTTTTCCACAAAAGTGGACATACAGATACGTTGATCGAGCCGACCGACCACCTAATTACCAATCACCAACCGATCACCCTTAGCTAACTCTTTCCAACTTAACCGGGTACGTTTTGTTTGCATTCCATTGACACACGTAGATGTTTTTATCATTATCAATGCAAACATCGTGGCAATGGTTAAAAATTGGTTTGTCCTGGACAATCAATTGGAGTTGGTCGTTTTCATAAACAGGTTTGGTTCCACCGGGATTCGAGACTACTCTGTTGTTCTTGTCAAGGATCGTAACAAATCCGGAGTTATTTGTTTGATTAAGGTAACGCAGCCTTGACCAGCAAACTCCGGAATAAATATTTCCTTCGTCTATCACTGGCCGACATACGTAAGCACCGGGCAGAAAAATTGTTGAGAGATATTTTCCGTCCAGTGTGAATCGCTTGAAGGCGTTGTGTGCCCGTGACGTGCAGAGCAAGGTTGTATTTTCTTTGTCCCTTTGGTCGATACAAACACCGTGCACCGTACTGAAGTTTGAATCTTCGTCGCCGGGTCCTCCGAATTTCCTTATGAATTTTCCCTGAAGAGAAAACTGCAGCACAAATTGCGATCCATAGCCATCAGCTACATATATATCTCCGTTGGGTGCAATTGCTGTCTCAGTGGGTTTGAATGCCTGTGAAGCATCGTATACCCCTATAGATTTTGGATGAGGTAATTCCATTAAAACCTTTCCATCCAGGGAAGTCTTCACGACACGTCCCGCATCGGGGTCACAGATAAACAGCACTTCAGTCCCTCCTTCATCAAACAACGTAAGTCCGTGTCCGCCGGGAAATTCGTGTCCCCATGTGTCAAGCAATTTCCCGGATCTATCGTAAATGATAATGTTGTTTTTCGTTTCATCAGTTATCATGATGAGCCTGCCTTTTTTGTCCATCACCATCTCGTGACAGTTTTTCACGGGCGTCTTTGACGGATCCAGGTTGCCCCAGGCCTTATGAACCTTGTATTTGAATTCTCCGTGCCCGATGATTTCATCCCCGACCTTTGGTTTTTTGAGGATATTGAAACCAGGCAGCGTAATCGCTGCCCCGGCTAATGCCGACGCCTTGAGAAATTCCCGTCGGGATCTTGTATTTGATGTGCTCACGTTATTTGTATTTTGGCGGTAAATTTTTACGACCCTTGGATGTCGTACTTTCTTCATTCAATCTACTAAATTTCTAAATGCGAGATAAAGTAGCACGTGGAAAGTTTGACCGATTCATTTTGCGACTGCCGAATTATTTTGAATATCTGTCAATGAACGGTACCTTTAAGAGGTCACTGTATTTGAAATGAAGACCATTATCCTGGCTGCAGTAG
>CAMLER010000593.1 GCA_946478915.1 uncultured Chryseolinea sp. | reverse complement strand
CTTTTCCATGACCATACGCGCGACAGAAATTGGATGGACGATGTGCTCAAGAAAAGCAACCGACCCACAACCACCATGCTCATCCATTATACACGCATCCAGCGTTACGTGGCCGTCACGGTCTGGCAAGCCACCCAAACCTACCGATGTTTCATTAGGGTCTCCTTCAGGAACCTTCGCACCCGCTTCCACAGCGTCGAGGGCCCTGCCTCCGTTTGATAAAACTTTCCACGCCTCAATGTTTGCCTGCAATCCAAATTTCCAGGTAGATATTACCACCGGCTTATTAACACTAGCATTGACTGAAAAACCTGAAAGTGGAGACAATCCACCCAGCGCGGCGACCTTTAGAAATTTTCTGCGGGATGACATTTTGATGTGTTGATGTGTTGACGTTCGACGTGTTGAAGTTGCTGCCTCAATAAAGAGATCCTGGATATGAAGTTAGCGGTTTTTTTTTGCAATGATGATGGCAAGCTGAGGCATAAACCACATATAGATTTACAACCCTAAGCAATCAGCGTTTTGCTCGTAGCTCGCACTACATCAACACATCAACACATCAACACACCTATACTTACTCAATGACTCTCCGCGCCACCCGAAATCGCTGCTGATAATAGTCAGCAAATAAGTTAGTCTCCACCACGCCAAGGGAACTTGAGGCATGAATAAATTTCACATTGTCTTTAGCGCGGACATCGGTGATTAAACCAACGTGGGTAATTTGCTTTTTCTTGCCACCCGTAGCAAAAAAAACAAGATCCCCTGGTTTGAGTTCGTCCATGCTTACTTCAGTACCGACTTTGCTTTGAGCTTCAGAGCTTCGAGGCAGGTTTAGCTTTACTGCGCTGAATGAATTAATCAACAATGCTGAACAGTCCATGCCAGATCGGGTGGTGCCTCCATATTTATAAGGTGTTCCAATAAAGGTGCGGGCTGTCGAAATTACTTTGTCGGCTTTTTTCTCAGAAGCACTTAATTCAATTTCCTCAACTTCCATTTCGATCTCGACATCGTCGAGTTTTACTTTGTCATCCGAGCGTTTTACAACTCGTTCAGGAGGGGCAGTTTTGTTTCTGGAAACGACAGGTTTTTTCGCGGGAGAGCAGGATGAGATCAGCATTGCTCCAACGATTGCTGGAAGAATTAGCTTAATAATTTTATTCAGGTTAAAAAGCAGCATAACCTCAGATTAAAAAATTGTTCAAATATATAAACATAATTATCACAGGGCAATCCCATTACCATCCACTATCCACGAACACAAGGAATTCAAAAACGATAGACAATAGAAGATATTGCCCGGGAAAGAAAGGATAAAGGGTCAGGCGTACTGCTGGCACTGGAGCAGGTATGCCTTCATTATATCAATTCAGATGAACTTTTATCTCCGACCAGAATTCGGAACTATTCCACTATCTGTTTTCTAATGTGACGTTGTTCCTGTAAATGATTCGCGTTTCTAAGATGCAGCCATCCAGATTGATAATCCAGCCCCACCCAAATGTAATAGGCGACACATGGATGGAAAGAGGTTGCCACGCAGGATTGTTTACCGACAGGAAATTTTCAGATGGTTCTGTACCCTTATCATCTTTCGGCTATCATGGCACCACCCTAATTCTGTTCTTTATTACCTTAAAGTGATAAACCGATCGTAGTAACTGCTGTCCCAGTAGCCAACTTAATATGATCAATCATTGAATGAAACCCATTAGTCCGTGTTGTTCCAATAAATCGTTCAAGGTGATTACGCCGAAAAAAATAAAGGCTGCTATTAAGAATATCGTCGCGATCTCGCCCATTGAAAACGCGGAATAGCAAACTAATTAATCCCTTGGAAATAAGTGTATCGCTATCGGCGTAGAGATGAATCTTGTTGATATCTGGCACTACAGCGATCCACACTTTACTATGGCAGCCTTTGATCAGATTGATATCTGATCGATACTTTGCTGGCATCTCCGGTAAAATCCGCCCGAGGCAAACGAGGTGAGACATGATCTGTTCATAATCTCCATTCATGGCAGCAAACTCTTCGACTATTTCTTCCTGAATTTGGTCGAGCGTCATGGCCTTAATATTGGAATGATTTTTTTCAACGCCTCGACCAAAGTATCCACTTCTGATTTAGTATTGTAAACTGCAAAAGATGCTCTAACCGTACCGTTAACTCCCAGCGTCGCCATTAATGGCTGCGTACAGTGGTGCCCCGTTCGCACTGCAACTCCGCGCGCATCTAACATGTTACCGATATCAAATGGATGAACATCTTGCACTACAAAGGAAAGGACACCAACTTTTTGTCTTGCCGTTCCTATGATTGAAACGAAAGGCAGATCACCAACCATATCAGTTGCATATTGCAATAACTCTTGTTCATGCCTTGCGACGCTTCCCTGCCCCAGTCTTAAAAGAAAATGCATGGCGTAATTGAAAGCGATGACATCAGCGATAGCGGGAGTACCCGCCTCAAACTTATAGGGAAGGTCATTATAAGTCGTGTGACTAAAATTTACCTCCCTGATCATTTCACCGCCTCCCTGATATGGAGGCATCTGATCAAGAAGTTCTTTTTTACCATATAGAATTCCAACGCCGGCGGGACCATACATTTTATGAGCGGATAGGCAATAGAAATCACAGCCTAGATCCTGAACGTCGATGCCAACATGCGCGCCAGCTTGAGCACCGTCAATTAGTACCACGGCTCCCCTTTTCTGTGCCAGTTCAATAATTTCTTTTACAGGGTTCAGCGTACCGAGGCTGTTGGACGCATGCGCTAAAGCTAACAGCTTTGTCCGGTCTGTAAGCAGGCCGGATAAACGGTTAATATCGATTTCACCCCGGGAATTAATCGGTATCACTTTTAAAACGGCTTTTCTCTTTTCGCATATCCATTGCCACGGCACAATGTTCGAATGATGTTCGAGAGCAGAAATGATTATTTCATCTCCTTCCCTAATGAAGGTCATCCCGTAAGCGGATGCCACCAGATTTATTGCCTCAGTGACACCCCTCACAAAAATGATTTCTTCAGTACTTGAAGCGTTGATAAATGTCTTTGCCGTCTCGCGCGTTTCTTCAAAAGCTTGGGTAGCATGCTCTGCGAGTGTGTGAACACCGCGGTGGATGTTCGCATTATAATTGAGATAATAGTTTGTGAGAGCGTTGATAACACTTCGCGGCTTTTGCGTTGTGGCGGCGTTATCCAGGTAAACGAGCGGCATTCCGTTTATTTTCTGACCTAAAATCGGAAATTCCGTTCGTAGCAATTCGACGTTCAGGGTCTGGACAAGATCAATGGTTTTCATTGGTTTTGATTATAATAGTTGAGAAAAATTTCCTCGAAAAGGTGTTCAACACCGAATAGGGAAGCTCTTTCTGTAAGGGTTATACCTCTGGGTTCATTCCATGATTAAATCTCGATACCTGGAAGCACACGCAATAGCGGCAGTTCATATCTGGTGGGTGGGAAAAGGCAGTTGG
>CAMLER010000592.1 GCA_946478915.1 uncultured Chryseolinea sp. | reverse complement strand
CCAATACTAAGATGACAAAAATGAATGTCTGCTTTATCATTATAGTCGCAAGGTTAATTCAGTAACGAGTATGGGATTTGATCATCTCACAACATCCTTACAAAAGGTAACTAAAAAGTCAGAAAGATAAATGGTGTGCAAATACTAGTAACCAAAATCTCCCCCAGTTTAGCCTTGAATAAGGTAAGCTAACCGAACTTGAAAGACAAACGTTGACTCCTACAACTGTATTTCTATATTATGGTATTGAATCCATTTCTTGATTGTAGCGACGTAACGCCTCAGATAGTCGGTGCTCAAAAATACATTTGACCAATTATCAAATCTATCGCACTGTACCCCTAGATAAAAAAACCAAATGCCGACGGCAATCATGGGTATAATTCTCTTCTCTTCCCTGGAAATTTCGTTGACCGACTCGTAACCAGCAATGAAACCCTCCAGCTTTTTTAGATATATATCGTCGCTTTGATTTGTATTAAATAATTGAAGCATATAGTACGCAATGTCGAGGCATAGCCAGCCATTTCCGCAAAAATCAAAATCAAAAAGTATGATGTGACCCTTTTCGTCTATGTGCATATTGTCAAACCAGATGTCAAGATGAATTATTCCCTTTCTTAGTTCATTCTGATTCACATTTTCGAATTCTCTTAAAAGAAAATTGGTGGTTCTGTTCACGAATAGCATTTCGTCTGTGTCACCTCCAAAAAATTTGTTACTGATATCATTCGAATCCTTCAGCAGTATTTGCGCAGTATAATCAACCCTTTTCAAACTATAATTCTCTGTCACGCGGTGCATCTGGGCCATGGTTCGCCCAATGGCAAGACTTATTTCTTCCGTGAATCGTGGCACTTTCTTCCCCTCAGCAAAAGAAAACAAAACACCGTATCTGATTCCCTCCGGAGCATTTAAGATCTGAACAAAGTTTCCATCCTTGTCTGCTATCGGATAGGCTATCGGAATGTCATGGGATTTTAAGTGAGTTAGTAGCCTGATCTCTTCAGCGATCTCCAAATGCGTTCTCCAATTCATTGTATAGACTCGGAAAACAAATTTGGAACTATCATCAGTGATGGTATACAAATGGTTGATTCCGGTTCTGAACAGTTTGCAAACTGATCTTTTGCTCAACGGATAAAGCTCCAGAAGCATTTTCCCCAGTTGATTGGCCGACAAAGTCGATTCAGTGACAGGTAAAATATTTGACATATTAAAGGTAAAAATGAATGCAGGGCAATGATAACGAACACCGGTCGTTAATGCATCAATCCATACCCCATTTTCAAAACACTACTATGGTCAAGGATTTCATCAAATTAGATCGTAATGGACCGTTTAAATCAAAAACCTGACCCTGGTAGACTGTCTCTGCACCTTCTGCATAACAAAAGTCCAATCGGATACATTTTTATCACCCAATGAAACTGATTTCATTTTCTACTGAATCCTTGAATAATCTATTGTAAGTTCTGAAATTCATCTAAAGTTTGGCCAATAACTTGATAATAAAAGGAATCAAACTATTTCAAAATATGACAGAAGCGAAACGATCTATAACCCGACGTTCTTTCCTAAAAAGTTCGGCGCTTGCCGGTGGCGGTTTGATGTTAAGCTTTAGTTGGTACTCGTACCCGGCTTCTGCATCGGTTAAACCATTCAACGCCTCCGATGAGGCTGTTCAGTTGAATGGCTACTTAAAAATATCTCCTGACGGAATTATCACAATCATGTCGCCGAATCCCGAAGGTGGTCAGAACATAAAAACCTCTATGCCAATGATTGTGGCTGATGAACTTGATGCTGACTGGGGTAAAGTAATTATTGAACAAGCGCCGCTTAACACTGAATTGTATACAAGACAATACATCGGTGGCAGTCAAGCAATCAGGCAGGGATGGAAAAGTCTAAGAACAGCAGGCGCAACGGCAAGGCTGATGCTCCGGACAGCAGCGGCAAGCACATGGGGTGTGCCACTTGAAGAAGTCTCCACTGACAAGGGTATTCTTCATCACAAGAAAAGCGGGAAGTCGGCGAACTATGGATCATTTGCTTCTGCCGCCGCCGCAATCAGCACTCCGAAAAATGTAAAGCTAAAGGAGATCAAGGATTTCAATATAATAGGGACATCGCGAAGAAATGTCGAAAACTCAAAGATTGTAACAGGAAAGCCGCTGTTTGGTATAGATATTCGACGCGAGGGAATGCTCATTGCCATGATCATACATCCTCCCGCTTTTGGCCTTAAATTTAAATCCATCGCGGACTCATCACCTAAGTCCCTGCCAGGCATCATTGATGTGTTCCCCATCAAAATTTTCAATGACGATTATGAGAGGCAATTCTTTGATACTTGCACATTCAATGAAGTTGTCGCTGTCGTTGGAAAGTCCACATGGCAGGTGATGAAAGCCAAAAAGGCTTTGAAAGTTGAATGGGAACCAATCACAGACTACGCAATAAAACGAATCGCGTATGGTGGCAATGCTTCGACGACAGTAACCATCCCCGCAGGACTCGAAAGCACAGGGGATCATTCGGCTGCGCTTGCAGAATTGATGTCAAAACCCGCTACCGTTGTACGCATTGATGGAAACCCGGAGGAAGCATTCAAGAATGCTAAACGGATAATTGATCGAACGTATAGTGCTCCATTTCTCGCACACAATTGCATGGAGCCAATGAATTTCTTTGCCCATGTCACAGCGGATAAAGTCGAACTGGCCGGCCCTCTTCAAAAAGCGGAACTAACCGAAAAAACCTTGTCGGCACGCCTGGGGATCCCGCTTGAAAAGATTAACATACAACTGACACGACTCGGTGGTGGGTTTGGAAGAAGATCTTATGCGCACTGGCTGGTTGAAGCTGCGCTAATTTCACAAAAAGTGAACGCGCCGGTTAAACTTCTATACACGCGCGAAGATGATATGACCTCGGGGATTTACAGACCGGCATACAGCGCAAGGTATCGAGCGGCACTTGATGCCGATAATAACTTGATCGGCTTCCACGTGAAGGCTGGTGGTATTCCTGAAAGTCCGCTAGAGGCCAACCGCTTTCCAGCCGGTTCAGTCGAAAATTATCTTGCTGAGGAATTCATTATAAAGTCAAACATCACGACTGGTTCTTTTCGAGCGCCCCGATCGAACTTCATAGCTGCAGCAGAGCAATCCTTTCTTGACGAGATCGCTGAAGAAACAGGAAAAGATCCGTTTGAATTTCGCCTTGAACTTCTAAATCGCGCTATTGAAAAGCCTATTGGAGAAAAGAACGATTATGATGCAAACCGTTACGCAGCGGTCTTGCGATTAGCGCGTGAGAAATCCGGATGGGATACAAAACAACAGGGTATTCATCGCGGCGTAGCCGCATATTTCTGTCATAACTCATATGTCGCCCAGGTGTTGGACATGGCAATTGAAGACGATAAACCAGTGGTTGAAAGAGTGTGCTGTGCTGTAGATTGTGGAATCGTAGTGAATCCGGATGC
>CAMLER010000591.1 GCA_946478915.1 uncultured Chryseolinea sp. | reverse complement strand
ATGTTGAGGATGAACGAATGCGATCAAATCTGTCCGAATTCGGCCGGCATGCGATCATTGACTGATTATCGAAAACAGCGATCTTGTCTGTTCTAAAACCCTGATTTTGACATACCTGCTGCCTATAGGATCCAGGTCAAAAATCCACAATTAGCCGGGTGATGGATATATACCAACGTTAATTATTGGTTTTATAAAAACAACTCGTCTTATTTACTCGGCAGCTCTTCGACTCAAAGACTCCGGGTGTGAATTCCCTTCGTCGTGCCGCCACGATATGGGATTACATGTAATCCTGTAAACTTCGTACAATGTGCTAACTGGAATATAGTCTTACGTTACGAATAAATGATTCGAGATGACAACAAACTTTGTTATATTAAGAATGAGAAATAAGAAATAGAAATAACAAAGTTTACAAAGGTAAGGCTGCACGTCTTATACTTATTCCTTATTCCCTATTCCTCCTTATACCCAGAACCTATCAACACGACAAGTAGGCTAGTACTGAAAAGTCATGTCTGGTTTTCTGTTTTAAATTTTCACTTTTCACGCTTGGCATTTGGAAAACTTTGCTCTAGTTTCGATCGTGAGCAGCAAATGTTGTGAGTGATTATTGCCCGCTCAAATAAATCGTTGACCAATTAATGTGTATTCGTTACTGAAATCATCAGTTGCGAGATCTCCAGTTGTTAGGAAACATTACAGTTAAAACCGTTGTATGAAAATTTATTACCTTAAACCAACGCGCATTTTAAATGTGCTACTGATTCTGACATCCTTCCTTTTTTTTCGAGCTCCTGTACGGGGCCAGACTGTAAAAGGATGGGAAGTTGTTCCACCGTCGCCCGATGCTGCAGCATTGGGAAAATATGGAAATACTCCGGTTGGGTTATCTACCGGTATTCCGGAAATTAATATTCCACTCTATGTTATAAAGACGAAGAAATTGGAGTTGCCGATTTCATTGAGTTACCATGCGGCTGGCTTTAATGTCAATGAGCGAGCGGCATGGACCGGCCTCGGGTGGACTCTTAATGCTGGTGGTGTTATTACCCGGAGCGCCGTTGGTCTGGGGGACGATTGCGGCGCAGGCTTTTTACAACATACCAATAATCGTTTTGCCAATGAGATTAATGAATCCGATCTGCAATGGCTTATGCAAGTTACTAATGGAATAGCCGATAACGAATCTGACTTGTATTTTTTCAACTTTGGAGGTAGATCAGGGAAATTTGTTTTTGATGATAATCGAATTCCCTTTTTGGTTCCGAGGTCGCCGATTAAAATTACCTATAGTGCTTCTGGCTTTACCGTCATCGCTGAGGATGGTACCATCTACCGGTTTAATGAACGGGAAATGATAGAAGCCGGTGTCCAGACTCCCATGGGTAACGATTTTCAAACCTATACCGGTGCTTATTATTTGACTTCGATAAAATCTGCCGACAGGACTGACTCCATCACCTTTACCTATGCCAATGATGGCTACTATACAGAGCTGTCAAACAATTATTCCGAAACCATTGGTGACAAATGTGTCCCAGCCGGCGGGGCGCCTGGTGTTGTCGGAAAAAGCCATGACTATAACACAAGCTTCAGTTATAGAACTGTACAAGATGTAAAACGAATCTCAGAGATTAATTTCTCCCAGGGAAAAATAGAATTTGTGCGCACAGCCGGAAGGTTGGACGGTGGAAATTCCAGTTTGTCAGAAATTAGGGTCAGGAAGAAAAATGCAATGGGTGGCTTTGAAATACAAAAGACTTACAAAATGGAGACGACATATTTTGGCACGAATGATCGGGCACGACTTAAATTAAATGGCGTCTCAGAACATGACGCATCCGGCAACTTCATTAAGAGTCATGAGTTTTTTTATAACGAGTCGATAATACTTCCGCCCAGAGGTTCGGGAGGGCAAGACTGGTGGGGCCTGTACAACGGCGGAAATGCAAATTCGCTTGTGCCGAAAGAGATAGTTAATTTGGATGGTCATTTTTATCATGTCGGAAGCGCTAATCGCAGTCCTAGTGCCTCACACATGCAGGCTTGTATTCTAAAACGTATTAAATATCCGACAGGTGGTTATACAGAATTTGAATATGAGCCTCACTATTACGACGGAACCAGTCTTGCAGCTAAAGACATCAGTGCATCCTCTGGCGCAATGAACAACACTACAGATTTATTGCAGGACATCCAGACTTTTACAACAAACCGCGACGGCTTTGCACTCGTCCGGGCTCATTGCTCCAATTCTGTTGAAAGTGAGAATTCAGGTAATCCATATTTTTCTACTGTGACATTGAAGAAAGTTGGGGGGTCAACTTTGGTTAACCATGCGTATGATCCCTACCCACCAGATCCTTCTGGTGAATTTAAGCCGGAGCAGGTAGACGAATTTTATGTCCAGCTTTCTCCAGGTACGTACGAACTCAAAGTCACGTCAAAGGGAAGATCGACATCGACATATTTCAATGGTGGAGCATTTTCAAAAGCAACTGTGTCCTGGTCCGACTTTGCACCTGCTGGTACACCCGTCATGGCTGGTGGGTTGCGCGTAAAGGAAACACGCGACTACGAAGGTCCTGGGGCCGTACCTATTACCAAGATCTACAAATATGGCATCAACGAAAGTGGTAAGGGACTTCTGATCACGCCAGAAAATAAATTAAGCTCTCACAAGGAGACGAGAGACTTTCGTTATTGGGATGTTCCGCCGGTCATCGGAAGTTTTTGTAGGGTGATGTGTACTACTACACGACAAACTATATTTGGAAATACCCCTCACGATCTAACAACATTTAATGGATCGTCCGTCATTTATCGCGAAGTAACTGTATATGAGAAAAGCACGACAGCGCCCAACGGAAAAAACATTCATAAATTCAGCGCTCAGCCAGACGAAATTTACGCAGCTCCTCAAGGGTATAAGGACGGCGTTATTTTGATCGACAACAGCTGGAAGTCGAATGATCTTATTTACCAGGCTGACCTAATTGGCAATACAACAAATAAAGCAAGAGAGGTTGTAAACAATTACCCGATACTTCAGGAAGCGACGATATATAGCACTAAAATGGGTCGCAAGTATCGCGATAATGGTTCTTGTGGACCGCAGTTTGTGTCAAGCGATGTCTATTCTGCGTTTTATTATTTTGATTTTCCAATTCGAACGGGAATCAAAAAACTGGGATCTACTACAGAGAGAGCATATTCATCCACTGACCCGACAAAATTTACCGAAGCCAAGGTAGAATACTTCTATGATAATCTGAACAGCAATCATCAGCAATTAAGCAGAAGAGTGACACTTGACAGCGAGGGCAATACTTTGAAAACGCAATACTGGTATCCCGCTGATTATGCTGCTATCGACAACTTTCCCACACTCCTTAGTAAGAACATCATCAGTAAACCTGTTAAGGAAGAGACCCAACGGAATGGATTAGTTATTGCGGGAAAGATCAACCGGCTAAACACGGACGGTGAGATCTTCGAGGT
>CAMLER010000590.1 GCA_946478915.1 uncultured Chryseolinea sp. | reverse complement strand
TACAATTGCACGTGCCGCGTTAATTAGCGGCGCGGTAAATGTTACGCGAAACATCTTGACTTCATCCACATACACTTCTTTAACTAATGCCTTTTGCTCCTGCAATACCGTTGTAAATGGAAATAGCGAAGCGGTGTGGGAATTGTCTCCAAGTCCCAGGAGGATAAGATCGAAGCGACAGTGCGGGTCCCTGAAATGATGGAGCAATCTGCGTTCATAGTCATGCGCTGCTTCAGTCGGGGTGAGCTCGGTATTTACAGTAAATACATGTGCTTGAGGAATGGAAAGCGGTACAAACAAAGCTCTCTGAACCATCAGATAATTGCTTGCACTGTCATTCAGAGGAACATAACGTTCATCGCCAAAAAAGAAAAAGACCTTGCTCCATTCAATGCGGGTCTTATACCTATCCGAAGCCAGCAACTCATATAGCTTTTTTGGAGAACTTCCGCCTGACAATGCAATATTAAATCTTTCACGTTGGGCAATTGCTTCGTGCGCTTTACTCACGATCAAATCTGCGACACCTAGCAGAACTTTATCTTCCGAGTCAAAAATGTTTATCACGAACGATTATTTTTTCAAGGGAAGCGTAAACCAATGGAATCCATCTTTTGCGATAAGCGCTTCTGCGATTTCGGGGCCCCATGAATCGGCCGCATAGTTCGGAAAGTTCAAGCTTTTCTTACTGGACCAAGCATGCAGTATCGGCATTAGCAAGCTCCACGCGGCCTCTACCTGATCCCCGCGCATAAACAAAGTTTGATCGCCCAGCATTGTATCAAGCAAAAGAGTCTCATATGCCTCCGGTGAATCGCCATTATACGTTCCGCTATAGTCGAATACCAGGTCGACCGGGTTAAGTGACATACCGAGACCCGGGCGCTTCGCCTGCACTTGCAGTCGAATGCTCATTTCCGGCTGAATGCTGATGACGAGCCTGTTTTGTTGCCAGCTTTCCACCGCTTCAGTTGGAAAAATTAAATGAGGAACGTCTTTGAACTGGATGCTAATGGTAGAAGAACTCTGATGCATGCGTTTCCCTGTTCTTAAATAAAACGGAACGCCGTGCCAGCGCCAATTGTCGATAAATAATTTAAGTGCGGCAAAAGTCTCGGTATTCGAATCATCGTTCACAGACTCCTCTTCCCTGTAGCCTGGCACTTCTTTCCCTTCGATCCAACCCTTGGCATACTGGCCGCGTACTGCATTTTTCTTGATTTCTTCCGCGTTAAATTTCCGCATCGCATGAAGCACATCGACCTTTCGATTTCTCACTTCGTCCGCCTGGAAACTTACAGGTGGTTCCATTGCAACCAGGCATAACAGCTGCAGTATATGGTTCTGCACCATATCTCTCATTGCGCCTGCTTCCTCGTAGTACCCTCCCCGATCGCCGACACCCAGCTGCTCCGTTACGGAAATCTGGACGTGATCAATATAGTTCCTGTTCCACAGTGGTTCCAGGATTGAATTCGCAAAACGAAATGCCAGAATGTTCTGAACGGTTTCTTTTCCCAGGTAATGATCTATTCTGTAAATCTGGCTTTCCAGGAAAATACTATTCAAAAGTTCATTTAATGCTTTTGCTGATTCCAGGTCGTGGCCAAACGGTTTTTCTATTACAATCCTTGTTCTTTCCGGATTCTCCGCGAGCTTATGCTTCGCCAGCTTCTCTGCTATAGTGGCGAAGAAACGCGGTGCAACTGCCAGGTAGTAAATCACACAAGGATCTGCCTTCCATTCTGTCGATAATTTTTTTATGAAACTAACTTGTTCCTCGTAAGTTTTCTCCTCAGCGATGTCAGAAATCTGGTAGCTTACATTTGCAGAAAAGTCATTCCATTCTTTCGGATCTGCTTTTCCTTTTCGTGAAAAATTATTGAGGTCCTCCAGTAAAAGTGATCGAAATTTCTCGTCTGTGTGTACGGTCCGTCCCATACCTACGACCGCAAACTTCTCTGGCATCCAGCCATCGAGATATAAGTTGTAAAGTGCTGGCAATAATTTCCGGGATGTTAGGTCGCCGGTACCGCCAAAAATGAAAAAGAGTGTTGGTTGGGATTGAATAGGATTGTTGCGTGACTTCATTGTGTGTTGAATGTCAATTATTTTTCAAACCACTGCGTGTGGAAAACCCCCTCCTTGCCAATCAATTCATAGGTGTGCGCACCAAAATAATCGCGCTGCGCCTGGATAAGATTCGACGGCATCCGTTCGCTCTTTAGACTATCGAAATAACTTAATGCTGCGGCGTGTGCTGGCATTGCAATGCCGGATGCCATCGCAGAACAAATGATAGAACGGGCCCCTGGCAAAACACTGCTTATCGTGGCTTGAATATTTTTGTCCAAAAGCAAATGCTCCAGATCCGGTGTCCTCTTATATGCCTGGTACATATCTTCCAAAAAAATCGACCGTATGATACAACCCCCACGCCATATCAAGGCTATGCGTTCCATTTTCAGGTTATACTTATATTCCTGGGAAGCTTGAAAAAGCAAATGCATCCCCTGGGCATACGCAACAATCGTGGAAAAATAAAGTGCTGCCTCAAGCGATTCAATTGCCTGTGCCTCCGAAGAATTAATACTGATGGCTTCTTTATCATACAATGCAGCCGCCCGTTGTCGAAGTGACTTATACTTAGACATGTCGCGCATAGACACCGCAGAGTCGATGACAGTTATTGGGGTCACCAGGTCCATCGCTACTTGGGATGTCCATTTACCAGTTCCTTTCGATTTCGCTTCATCTTTTATATCGTCAATCAGCAAATGATCCGAACCCTTCGTCTTGAATGCCAGTATGTCGCGCGTAATCTCGATTAAAAAAGATTTGAGTCTTCCTTCACTCCACGCTCTGAATGTACTGTGTATTTTATCATCGGAAAGTTTCAGTCCCTTCTTCATCATCTCATAGGTCTCAGCGATCAATTGCATGATGCCGTATTCGATACCATTGTGAACCATTTTAACGAAGTGACCAGACGCACCGGGCCCGATATAAGTAACACACGGGTCACCGTTGACTTTCGCTGCAACGGCTTCAAATATTGGTTGGACAACTTTGTAGGCTTGCTCGTCACCGCCTGGCATCATACTTGGACCTTTGCGTGCACCCTCTTCGCCTCCGGAAATTCCCATACCAAAAAAGTGAATGCCTTTTGGCTTCAGCTCTTCAACCCGTCGATTCGTATCCGTAAAATGCGAATTCCCACCGTCGATGATCAGATCACCCTTTTCCAGCAGTGGTGTTAATTCATTAATAACGCTATCAACTATTTTCCCCGCAGGGACCAGCAGCATAATCGCACGAGGCTTTTGCAGCTTCTCAATAAATTCATTGACCTGAACAAACCCTTTAACATTCTTTTTTCCGTTCGACTCTTTTGAGAGTAGGTCAATTTTACTTTGGTCTTTATCGTGACCAGCAACATCAAAATTATGATCGGCAATATTGAGCAATAGATTCCGCCCCATCGTTCCCATACCAATAATTCCGAAG
>CAMLER010000589.1 GCA_946478915.1 uncultured Chryseolinea sp. | reverse complement strand
AATCCTGTTAATCATAAAATCTGACTAGTCCCAATTCAGACAATAAAAGCCGCACCCTCTTAGCTCGAGCATCCTTCGACATTCAATATTCAATATTCCTTGTTCGATATTCATTTCCTGTCGGTCTTTGCGTAAAACATTTTCCGCTAATTACAACGAGTCGCTCTCCCCGATTGCATTTCTCGAAGAATAGTGAGGAGAATTTTAATCAATCTATATCGGAGTTCCCCAAAGTATATCAGTTCTACTGTATGATTCGGAAGTGGAGCGCGGTTTCTATTTTGGCACCATCTTTTAAACAAGTCTTAAAAAGAATAGCCATGGCTACATCGGGAAAGAACAAGCTTGGGGTTAAGAATTCTCTGGTCAATAATATTAATGCGAGGAAGAAGAAAAAGATTTCGAGACCAAAAAAGAAATCGACGGTGAGTAAGAAGAACTATAAAAAGATGCAGAACGATTGGAAGTAAAGCCAAATTTTTTTACCGCGAAGGCTCAAGGACGCAAAGATTATGAAATGATCCACTTGTGTCCAACCTCCACATAATCTTATACGTCGCATCATGGTTTACAACGTCAGACGCAATGGGAGCTGCCTACGGCAGGGTTCTTTCGCTTTGTATCATATACGAAACCTTCAATCCATTTTTGACGACGGCGTCTCCGGCATTATAAAATATTCTCCCCACCAGCTCACAATATCCATTGGTAGAGGTATCGATGCATTAGGATCGAGCATCCTGCGACATTCGATATTCAATATTTCTTGTTCGATATTCATTTCGCTCATTCATCTTTAACACACTGCACCGGATTCACCCTCGCAACCTTGAAGATTTGTAACCCAATAGTAAACCACGCAATCAATAAAGCTAATACGCCTGACCCGATAAACAGCCACCACTCCAGGGCTATGCGGTACGCAAATTCATCCAGCCATCTTCTTGCGATGATGTAACTGATTGGCAATGCGATAACGCTTGCCACAAGGACAAGCTTGGTAAAATCACCTGAGAGAAGTCGCACGATGCCGAAGTGGCTAGAGCCAAGAATTTTCCGAATACCGATTTCTTTCAGCCTTCTTTGAGCAGTGAATGCAGCGAGTCCAAACAATCCCAGTGAGGAGATGACGATGGCGAGACCTGCAAAATATTGCGACAGTGTTGATACGCGTTGTTCTGCTACATATTGCCTCTGAAAAACTTCGTCAAGGAATCTGTAATCCAGCGGAAATCCGGGGTTGTACGATTTGTAGAAGTCATTGAGACGCTCAATCGTTTCGATTTCTTTTCCAGCTTCGATGCGGGCCATCATCAGACTTGGCGGCCCGCCGCGTCTGTTTCCATGAAGAATGAACAGCTGAGGTATCACGTCGGTATGAAACGATTCAAAATGGAAATTCTTAACAACTCCGACGATCTCAAATCCCATGGCCCTTTTCCCTATCGGATCTTTCATTCCCATTGCATCAATAGCAGCCTCGTTAAAAATGATTCTCGCAGTATCGGCAGCGATGTCCCTGGAGAAGGTACGCCCCTCCTTAATTTCTATACCCAATGTTTGAATAAAATCATGGTTCACAGCCATGATCGTAACGGGAATATAGTCGTCGGTTTCCTTTCCTTCCCAGTTGAGACCCGTACTCCAACCGCGACCAGACATGGTGTGGGTTGTACTGGCGGAACTTTGTATTCCCGGAATTCCATTTAACTCTGAAAGGAATGTCTCCGGGTTTTCTTTTACACGTCCTTCAACATCAAAGTAAATCACGTTATCTTTATTATATCCGAGATTTTGACGCCGAACAAAGTCGATCTGCTTATACACGACAAGAACGGATACGATCAGAATAATTGACAAGGTGAATTGAAACGTAACTAATCCTTTGCGTATCCACAGCTCGCTCATTGACGTGTTCAATTTTCCCTTCAACACTGCGACAGGATTAAAACCCGACAAGTAAAATGCAGGATAACTTCCTGCGATCAGCCCGGTAAAAACAGCGATCCCGATCAGCGACAGCGCGAGCCCTGGATTCCATTGTAATTCGATGTGCTTTCCTGTGACGACATTAAACTGGGGAAGTACAATCAATACCATGGCCAGGGCAGTAATCAAGGATAACGCAGTCATCAACATAGATTCGCTCAAATACTGCATCACGAGCCGTTTGCGTCCGGCGCCGAGCGCTTTCTTAACGCCAACCTCTTTTATCCTCGCAGCGGCCTTCGCTGTCGAGAGGTTCATGAAGTTTATGCATGCGATGATCAGAATGAATAATGCAATGACAGAAAAAAGTTCGACGTACTCAATCCTTCCTCCTGACTGCACACCGTTCTCATAACTGCCGTGTAGGTAGTTGTCCGAGTAAGATGCCAGGAACATTCTTCGGCGTGAGGGATCGGGCTTGTTGTTTGTTTTCTCCGCGAAGAAGTTTTCGATCTTTTTATTAAACGCATCAACGTCAGTGCCTTCACGCAGCAGCACATAAACGTGAGGTCCGATGCTATACCAGTCCCGAGACCATGGTCTTACTTCCTGGAACATCTCAAACGAGAGCACGAAATCGAAATGCGTTGAAGAAGTTGCAGGTATATTCTCAAAGACGCCGGATACAATAAACTCGCGCTCATGCTGAAACTCGATCGTCTTGCCAACAACATTGTGTTTTCTGTTGAAGAGTTTCATGGCTACATCCTCCGAAATGAGGATTGAATTTTTATCTGCCAGTGCTTGTCTTGCGTCTCCTTCGATAAGCTTGTAGGAAAAGATATTAAAGTAGTTCTTGCCAGCATATTGGCCAGTAGCCCTTATGTTGCGATTCTCTACTGTAAGGACAAACCGGTCAAACCCAGGCCAAATAGGAGGAGCGAGTGCCGCTGTGAACTCAACCTCCGGAAAATCCGCCGCGAGCGCATCGGCCACAGGGCCCGCGGTTTCTATTGTTGTGTTCCATCCATCGTTTTGCATGTGGCTTTCCATGACATTATAGATCCGGCTATCTTTTTCATGGAACTTGTCGACATGCAGTTCATCGTCCACCCACAGGTAGATGAGCAGCACCGACGCCAACCCGGTGGATAAGCCAATAAGGTTTATGAAAAACGTACTTTTGAAGCGCTTGAAGCTTCGATAAATAAGCATAAGGTTATGTTGGAACATGGCCGCTGGATTTTCGAAGAAGCTGTTGACAATAATGTTGCCACCGATGGATATCCGGAATTACGATTGGATTTTGGCGTTTCTATTGAATGGCATACTTCGGATACGGACAGTATTTGTCTAATTGTGGACGAAAAGGAAGGGTGATGGTAAATATTCCCTTACCAATGTTCTCTTTCTTTGCGCCCTCGCGCCTTTGCGTGAAACGATTTACGCCTTGTTCTGCAAGGCCTAACCTCTCCCCCATTACAATTCTCGAAGAATAGTGAGGAGAATTTTAATCAACCTATATCGGAGTCCCACAAACGTATATCAGGTCTACAGTAGGATGCGGTGTTGCAACGCGGTTAA
>CAMLER010000588.1 GCA_946478915.1 uncultured Chryseolinea sp. | reverse complement strand
GCAAGTGCTGTGATATTTGAAATCCTTTTCACTCTTGCTTCATAATCCGGGTCTTGTTCAAGGCAATTATCGAGCACCTGGTGCTCCCAATAACCCTGTTGATGAATCTGAATTTACCCTGTATAGTAGCCAACCATGTTCTTTACAAAATTGTCGAATACACCATCTTGCAAGCTGCTTGCAGTTACCGATAGGATGACCGCGAAAAAGATGGCTGATATCGTGATCTGTGTCCGGTGCTTGTTTCGCCAAAGGTTTTTCCATGCGAGCGCAAACCACATATCAATTCAGGGTTTTGAGTTGCTGAAGTGTGAAGACCGCATCAGCCAAAGGTTTGTCGTAAGAAATACTTGTGTAGATAAGTACAGTCTTTTGGCCTGGCTTGTCTGCTGGGATCATTTCCATTCTTGTAGGAATGAGTCTGCCATCCATTACTTTAATATCGTAGGCATTCATCGTGTTCAGGATCTCGCCGTCCTCGTCATAAAACTTTGTATGAAGCTCGATGAAGTCATGCTTGTCGACACACAGTATCAGCTTGCCCCATACGATAGCGGCTTCGGGTTTCGGTATCATCCTGATGATATAGCAGTCCCTCCCGTCAATGATCGTATCACCCTCAAAGGTATGCTCGTAGTCTTCCACCAAAGACGATTCCTTGACAAGGTCATCATTTGTGAAATCAGTACCCATCCATGATTGCGACATCATCGATGGAGGAAGTTTGATTGAACGTTCCAGGGTAGGCACCCAATTCCATACTTCCTTGCCGCGTTTCAGGAAGGCGACACCTTTTTCCTTTGCGGGGCTTTCTATTAAAATCATTGAATACTTCTCACCTTTCGTCCATGTCTTCAGCTTCATTTCACGGCTCCAGGTGGGACGAACAGTCTTGATGATCAGTTCTGCTTGCGAGGTGGCGCCGCGCATCTTGTCCGTTGTCTTCCTGACAACCTCTTGCGCCGTGAGTTGAGGCGGCTGGAGGCAGTATGAAATGTGGATTGCAAGCAGCGTAACGATGAACATTTTGTTAACATCAATTCCCAACATTAGGAGAAATGAGGGTGGTTTTTTATGACACGAATCAGTGTCAGAAGCGACATTCATCATACCGCGGAAGTTGTCCAAAAGGTATTGAGCGCTGTTGGCGTCGCATATAATTCAGAGATCGTCCAAAGATTTGCTATACATCATCATGACAGGTGTCATAGAATTTGAATGTGCTTCATTCAGAATGCTTTTTTTTCAAGGATAGATATTTACTGTCCAAATTAACCCGTTAAAAAGTCCACTTCGCCACCTTTAATCAATTAACGGTCGGCCGTAGTTTTGTTGAAAAAAAAATTATCTACCAATAAACCAATGAAAAAAATGAGCACCAACACGTCTAGGAAAATGATCTCTGCAATGCAGGTCTCATTGGATGGCTTCGTTGAAGACTCCGACGGCAAAACGGACTGGGTTGAATCGTGGGCAGATGCAATTCAGCTGATTGACGACGTAGATACATTTCTTCTTGGCGGGCGCATGTATCCGGGCTACGGCGACTACTGGGAATCGATCCATTCGGATCCTCAGCGGATGCCGCCGAATCCGGAAGTCCCGTCGCAGCAGGGGCGGCTCCCATCAAGTAGCGAGATTGCATATGCGCGGCTCGCAGCACAGACACCTCACGTTGTTCTCTCGACCACGCTCAAGAGTGTCTCGTGGCCCAATGGGCGAATCGTACGCGATACCGCGGAGGTTCGGGCATTGAAGCACGCACCGGGAAAGAATATCTATGTAGTCGGCGGAGCAGGTCTTGTCGCCAGCCTCTTGGATGCCGACCTGATCGACGAGCTCCGGCTGATCGTTCACCCGGTAATAGTGGGAGGTGGCAAGCCGCTCTTCAAGGGTGTACGACAGCATTCGCTTGAGTTCGTCCATGCCCAACCGAGCATGTCGGGCCGAGTGGTTCTGAATTACCGCCCGTTGAAACTTCTATGACATACGCCTGCGCCAACGTACCACCTTGTCTTGATAATAATTACCGTGAATTCGTCCGTTAGCGTTGCAAATAAACGCACCAGACAATTAAGGTAATAATGAACTATCAAAAAAGATAAGCAATGAAGAATCAAAATTTTACCGCTACGCTGTTGGTGGATGAACTTCCGGAAGAAGTCTTTGCTGCTATCAATAATATTCGCGGATGGTGGTCTGAAGACATTCAAGGTGACACCAATAAACTCAATCAGGAGTTTATCTATCGTGATAGACATCTTAGTGCCAGAATGAAGATAACTGAACTAATTCCTGGTAAAAAAATCGTTTGGCATGTCTTAGAAAGTCAAATGGATGATATTAAGGATGTAAATGAGTGGGATGACACAAAACTTATTTTTGAAATCACAAAAAAAGATGACAAAACCAAAATTCAGTTCACCCATTTGGGGCTAGTATCCGATTTTGAAGCTATTACTATCATCATTAGTTCGTTGAACGGTAGTTAAGGCACTGGATGCAGACTCAGTGCAAATCAAGTAGGTAGTTATTTTGTTGATTACGTCTCTCACCATAAAGACTACTCACTCTTCAAGGTAGTGGCCGGGTTGATTCTTGTCATTGTCAGCGTGAGGTAGCCTAACGTAATCCACGATAGTAAAATCAAAAACATTCCAGCGCCAATGAAAATGATTGGATTCAACGTAACGCGATAAGCAAAATTCTGAAGCCAGTTTTGCATGATCCATATTACTACCGGTGTAGCGATGATTACGGCAATCAAAATCAGAATAGTAAAATCCTTAAGCAACACAATCACGAGATTGCCAAACTCAGCACCGAGAACTTTTCTTACACTGATTTCTTTAGTCATGTTGCGGAATGTGAGCGCTGCGATTCCCAGCAGTCCAAAGCACGCAATCAAAATGGCTACTCCTGAGAATGCAATGATAACACGATTGATATTCTGCTCATTGCGATATTGTTGGTTAAGATTATCCGCCAGAAAAAAGAACTCGAACGTAAACCTGTTGTCGAAATTTTTCCAGGTTCCTTCTATTTCCTTAATCGTTTTGTTGAAATCATTGGTGTTGAGTTTTAGAACGATGTAATTGAAACCATTATTTCCCAATTTGATCAACAATGGTTTTACAGTGTGATGCAGGGATTGAAAATTAAAATCTTTCACAATACCGATCACAGTCCCCGTCAGGGCATCGCCATCCCGTTCCCAGGTAATTTGCTTTCCAACCGGATGATCGAGCTGAAGATTCCGCGCAGTTGTTTCGTTAATCAGAAATGCATTGTCTGCATCCGCAGGATTCTCCCTTAGGAAATCACGTCCTTCCGCCAGCGAAATGTTTAACACTTTAAGAAAATCGTGATCAACAACGAGCTCAGAAACATCAATGTCATTTTCAGGATGAGTCGTTTCAAAAATTTCATTTTGATTGAATGACCGACCCGGAATGTTAGATGCAGCTGAAACTTCTTTCACACCGGCAAGTTTCCTGAATTCTGTCTCCACGTCTGCG
>CAMLER010000587.1 GCA_946478915.1 uncultured Chryseolinea sp. | reverse complement strand
AGATCCGAGATACCGCAGGGTGTTGGCGAGCGTTGCAGAAAAAACGGAATGGAACGCTCGTCCAAAGAAAAATACTGGTAGAGGTGTTGCTGTAGCAGACCGCTCGGACGCGGTGTTTGCAATGGTCATTGAAGTTGAAAGCCGAAATAAGGAAATCCGGCCAACTAAAATTACCACGGTGCTTGATGTAGGAACTTGTATCAACCCCGACATTGTACGAGCTCAAACGGAAGGCTCGATAATCATGGGGCTTACGGCTGTTTACAACGGTCTAACTGTACGCAATGGAGGTATTGTCGAACGTAATTTTGATAGCTATCCGATCCTTAAAATTAACGAGTGCCCCGAAATTGTAACGCATATCGTTGACAGTGATGCACCACCCACCGGTGCAGGTGAATCAGGATTACCAACCGTAGCGCCAGCACTGGCCAACGCGATTTTTAACCTTACGGGAAAGCGAATCAGAAAACTACCGATTGATTTGAAGAAAATAGTCTAGCGGCTGCCCTTGACTTTTTTTGAGTGCTTTTCCGCCGACCATTCAATCGCCTGTCTCAACAATTTCCGAAAGTTCGGGTTTGAAAGTCCGCTATCGCCATGTCCCAGTTGAATGTACAAGACTTCTGAATTCCCATATTTATTGATCCAGCCCAGGTACTTCATGCTTTCGCGATGTGAAGTGGTAAGGAGCGGTTTTACGGTGGGAAGTATCTCTGCGTCCATGTAAATTTCATCGCGAATGTCAAAATCATCAATTCCTCTTGTCACCGGATGATCCTTGTCCTCAATCCTAACAGAAATCAGCTCGTTGTCTCTGTAGTTTGCACGCAAAGTATCTCCATCTATTACAACGGGGCGGGTATGGTACTGCCCACCGACAAACTTTACAAATTCTGGCCAGTCCTGATAAGATACTAAAGAATGATGCAGGTAAATGAATGCTTTTCCTTTTTGCAGAAGGTTGACATACGCAGCTTTTTGTTCGGGTGTGATCGCTTCTCCCATATCATAGAAGATCAATACATCGTAGCGGTTAACTTCCGGTGAGGCTATTAACTTATTCGCCTCCGGGTGAACGATTGTGTCATAAGAAATCGAAGGGATGGCATCGAAGGCGGCATAAAACGGTTTGCGAAAATAGTCATGCCCGCCGGTGACAATCAGGACTTTTCTTTTAAGACCTGGATCTGCTGGAGTCTGTTGCAAACCCGACAAAACGAGAGAAATTAATGTGATGCACAGCGCTGGGAGATTCATATTGGATGCTAGTTGCAGTTGGACAAACATAACAATTACCGACCTAATTTTAGAAAATGTCTATGATCGGGAATGTGCTTAATGTTTGTAAGGTGCGTTTTTAACTTTTTACGTTCACCTGCAAAAAAAATCATTTTAAAGCCGGTTACAACGTTTCGTCGAAAAGGATGGACCTCTTGCGTTACCTGCGCGGCATTTACTATCCCTATGCCACACGGATCATCATTTTAATTGTTACCAGATGAAATTGTTCGCATTATTTGTGGTCCTTGGCAGCACTACCCTGGCCTATTCACAATCAGAAAAAGAAATTGTCGCAAAATATCGTGACGCGCTACATAAGGTTGTGGATGAAAAATCGGTACAGTCAATGGCCCTAAAAGGAACATTCACATCGCAAAAGTTACGGTTCCCGGCAGCCATATATTACCGGGCGCCCAGCATCAGGGTGGAAATGTCGTTTCAAAGCCTCACTTTCCTTCAGATATCCAACGACTCCATACGATGGGAATATAATCCTATGGAGGAAAAAAATACGATCACTCCCGTAACAAAAGGAGAAGAAGATTGGACCACCGGAAGCAGCAGCTTTGATTTTATCAACCATGATCTATTAAACTATCGTGAATTAAATCATAAACTGAAAGTCGTAGGCAGAGAAAAAGTCGACTCGCTGGATGTTTACATCCTAGAGTTGTCCAGAAGCGATAAGAGCAGGATTAAATTTTTGATCAATAGTAAGAATGGCTTAATCTATAAAATTGAAGACTTAAAGGGATACCGCTATTTCGCCAACTATAGTAATCAGAATGGATATGTATTTCCACGATATATTTTAGAGGCGGGTCGAAATACAAATCTGGAGGCGCATTTTAGTCACATGACGTTTAATGTCAACTTGCCGGACTCACTATTTGTCATTCCCGACGAGGCACTCGCAGGCAAGAATCAAAAAGTAAAAATCAGCAGGTCTAACGCTATGTCTATTGGTGACAGCCTTTATGCGAGCGGAGACTACAAACAAGCCATCCAGCAATATTCTAAGGTGATAAAGGCGAATGATGAAAATGAATTTGCATACAACGCTCGCGGCCTGGCAAAGCTTGAGTTGAAAGAATATTACGAGGCTATTGCCGATTTTAACAAGGCGGCCGAAATTAATCCGTCTTCGGCAAATCCAAGAAATAACCTGGGCCTTGCGAAATATTATCTGGGTGATCACAATGGTGCCCTCAAGGATTATGCAAAGGCATTGGAACTGGATCCCAACCTGGTAGTAGCTTACAACAATCGAGGTATCATTTTTCTGGAGAGTGATAAAAATGAACAGGCGGAAAAAGATTTTGCAATGGTGATAAAGTTAGACTCCACGAATGGACTGGCGCACTTCAGAATGGGCGTGGCATTAGCTGAATTGGAAAGATATGAGGATGCTTTAAAATCATATCGAAATGCAAAGCGAAATAATTACAATGGAGCGGATGTCCATAACTATAAGGGTGTATCAGAATATCGACTCGAAAGATATGACAGCGCGAGCGCAAGTTTCAGACATGCCTTGTCGCTGGAACCGAAACATCTCCAATACATAGAAAACTATGGCAGAGCACTATATGAGATGGGTAATTACCCCGAAGCCTCGGTTCAATTCGGAAAGTATCTCACTGAAAAGGATGACAATGCATCCATCTATAATCTTCGTGGACTATGCAAGTACAATGACGAAGATTACCGCGGAGCGATAGATGATTTTTCCAAGTCGATTAAACTAAACGAAAAAGAAGCGACATACTATGATAACAGGGCTTCCGCAAAAGAAATGCTTGAAGATTATGAGGGTGCGATAAAGGACTATAGCGAGTCCATCCGCGTATATCCCAATGACCCAAGCGTTTTCTACAGAAGAGGTATGGTGAAAATTAACACGTCTAAAAAATTAGAAGGTTGCATGGATCTGGCAACCGCTAATGAGATGAAGTATGAGCCCGCGAATGAGGCTATTATTTCGAATTGCCACTAGATTTGAAAATTAGAAAATTAGAAAATTAGAAGATTGGGTGATCGGGTGTTTGATAGAGATCGGCTTGTCTATTGGATACTAAGGAAACTAAAAACTAAAAACTAAAAACTAAATAACTAATAACTAATAACTAAATATCGAACACCGAACATTGAACAAGGAACACCGAAGGACGCTCGAGCCAGGAGTGTGCGTGTTTCAGGGGTTAAAACTAAAAAACATTCAACACTCAACATTCAATA
>CAMLER010000586.1 GCA_946478915.1 uncultured Chryseolinea sp. | reverse complement strand
TAAACTAATTCTTTATCGCACCCATAACCCCTTTCGCCAGCCCAACAATGTCAAATCCATGGTGTGAAACGCCCAAACGCACAATTACAAGTTTCCTGGATGGAATCACCATAACATACTGCTCTTCAAATCCATCAGCCCAATAGGTATCAGATGGGAGTTCGGGATATTTTCTATTCGATGAGTTGTTCGCATCCCCTGCGTTGAGCCACCAGTGAGCGCCATATCTGCCCATCGAGGCCGCCGCCGCGGGTGTAGTAGTATATTTCACCCATCCCTCTGGCAGAATTCGTTCGCCATTCCACATCCCATCGTTTAAGTATAGAAGGCCGAACCTTGCCCAGTCCCGTGCTGAAGCAAAGGCATACGATGAAGCAACAAAGGTTCCAGACGCGTCCGGCTCAAGGATCGCATCATTCATTCCAATCTTATAAAAAAGATTTTCATATGGGATTCGATGATAGAGCGAATCACCAACGGTCTGCCTGATGATCTTGGATATAATGTTTGTAGATCCGCTGGAATATTGAAAGAAAATGCCTGGTTCGTGTAACAAGGGTTTAGTCATCGCGTAACCTCCCTTGTCATCACTTTTTATAAACATCTGGTGAAAATCCGCAGTTGGAGAAAAATAAGATTCCGACCAGGCCAATCCGCTGTTCGCCTGAAGAAGATTATTCAATGAGATTTGTGACCTTTCATCTGCCTGCCAGTCTGAAACCGGTGCTGGCTGGTTTACATCAAGCTTTCCCTCTTTGACAAGAATTCCTACCAAGGCATTAGTTATGCTCTTTGCCATTGACCAGCCCATCATTCTGGAGTTTCTGTCAAACCCGTTTGCGTACCGCTCCCCAACGATTTTATTGTCATATACAACAACCACAGCGTGCGTGTTGAGCGGCCGTTGCGGATCCGACTCATTGAATGCATTCTCAATCGCCTGCTCAATCAAACTGATGTTGACAAGGGTATCGGTCGTGTTTGCATTATTGTTTCCTGTTGGCCAATCGATTGAATCAGGCCGGGATGATAATTTCGCAATGATGAGATTCTGGGCGCGAACTTCTTCTTCGCTTCGCTGAGCCAGCAACGTACAGCCTAAGCCTTCCCTAAAGATCGCCTTGCTGGTTTTCCAAAAAACTGTTGCCGTTACCGATGAATCGTCGTGAATCGTTATTGGCGCGTTTGATAATCCCGGAAAAACCTTTAGTTCCTTATCCCGAACACTTTGCGGGTCGCGGCCTGTAACGAACACACATGAGCACATCGTTTTCGCTGCCATTCCCGCCATCACGGGTGGAAAGGTGATCAATACGTAAGCTAAGGCGATCAGTAATACACCTGCGATCAGAAGGAGGACGGCCCTGAAAACTTTTTTCATGAATCGGTTAACGTCGACTTTGAGATTTTTGCTGATGGAAAAGTTAGCTAATATATGGGTTTCTACAACTTCATGAGGTCAGGTTGAGCATCAAGATCATCCTATGCTTTCTCTTTACATTTGTGAACTTTGAACATTGCACTTTGAACACTTTGAACTTTTAACTTTGAATTTTAAACCCTCCGATCTCAAAGAATTTCTTGACGAAAAAGTTGAACGCTTTAATCGTCCCGGATTTATTGAAAATGATCCAATCGTCATTCCGCATTCATTTCGAAAAAAACAGGATATCGAAATTGCCGGACTGTTTGCAGCCATTCTTGCGTGGGGGCAACGGACTACGATCATCCGGAAATGCCGCGAGTTGTTAACGATGATGGACAACGATCCTCACAGCTTTATTCTTCACCACACGCGCTCAGACCTAAGAACACTTGAATCTTTCAAGCATCGTACTTTCAACGCAGTCGACACGAAATATTTCGTCACCTTTCTAAAATGGTATTATTCACGGCATCAATCCCTGGAGGACGCATTTATCATTTCCAATCAGACTGAGATCGGGACAGGTATAGCTAAGTTTCATGATCTGTTTTTCAGTTTGCCAAAGCATCCTGAGCGAACGCGTAAGCACATTGCAACACCAGTGAGGAAGTCGACCTGTAAACGAATTAACATGTATTTGAGATGGATGGTCCGACAGGATAACAAAGGTGTCGACTTCGGGATATGGAAAAAAATTTCACCCGCAGTTTTGATTTGCCCTTGTGATGTTCATGTCGACCGGGTTAGCCGTAAGCTTGGTTTGATAAAGCGAAAACAGACGGATTGGGAAACAGCGTTGGAACTGACAATGAATCTTCGAAAATTCGACGCAGACGATCCCGTCAAGTATGACTTTGCATTGTTCGGACTAGGTGTCGAGGAGGGCTGGGCTAAGGGATAATACGGACTGAAAAAATGCAGTGATGTATGGAGGAAACGGCAAGCTACAACTAAACCCGAGAGATAGGACAATAAAAAGTCAATTTAAAACTATTCTAAAGTAAAACTTACCCTATGCGCCCATCATTTCAACGCTGAGCTATGCACACCTCAACATAAGTAAGGTTTTCATCATAATTTATGGGCCTACACTTTAAATAAATTTGAAAAAATGACTTCCAATAGTAGATTTGTGCCGCTTGTTTCGAAAACCGGACACAGACACTCATGAATAAAAACCTAATTGCCTCCGCTTGCAAGTTCATCACACTGGTTTTCATCTTCGTATTAATAATTTTTACCTCCCAGGCCCAGGAAATTCCAACAGAGCCTGCTGCTGTAAAAGCAGGTGAGACATTATTCGTTGCGAATTGTAAAGCCTGTCATGCTGTCGATCGCAAGCTTGTCGGGCCTGCGCTTGCTGGCGTCGAAGGGAGAGCCCCCTCAATCCAGTGGATCATAGACTTTGTTCACAATTCTTCACGAGTCATTTCCAGCGGTGATGAATATGCTGTGAAGTTGTACAACGAGTACAACAAGACACAGATGACAGCTTTCACTTCTTTGAAAGACGAAGACATTCTTAACATCTTGGCATATGTAAAGGCCGAAGCTGAAAAGCCTAAGGTAGAAGCACCTCCAACGGGTGGAGGCGGCCAAGTTGCACAATCCGATGGAGTGTCGTCTGAATATCTCAATATCATTCTGATTGGATTAGTAATAATCCTGCTGCTACTCCTTATTATACTAGGTTTACTTGTTTCGGCATTGAAACGCTTTCTCGATGAAAAAGAACTTTCAGAGGAAGACCGGGAAGTTGTTCATTCGCCTATTAACATCGGGACGATCACCAGAAGTCCTGGATTCATGTTCGTCGTAATCTTTCTTGTGGCGGCACTTGGCTTTAAAGCGGTGATCAATACCTTGTTTTCAGTTGGTGTTCAACAAGGTTATGCACCTAAGCAACCAATCGCTTTCTCGCATAAGATCCATGCAGGACAATACGAAATTGATTGCAATTATTGTCACGTCGGAGCTACAAAGGGAAAAAATGCAACTATCCCCTCCGTTAATATTTGTATGAACTGTCACAATCAAATCAGGACCGGTACTTTAACCGGAGAGGGTGAGATTGCAAAAATTGTTTCAGCGTACGAGAACAATA
>CAMLER010000585.1 GCA_946478915.1 uncultured Chryseolinea sp. | reverse complement strand
TTAAAACTCCGTTGTTCGAAGCTCTTAAAAGGCAAGCTGCGGAATGAGGGCAAAGGTGTTAGGGATGCACGTGCCAATGATTCCAGTGGTAACCACCCCGCGGCACGCTGAGGCGGCCCCAGAGGAGAAGTTGAATTATTGCCACCAATCTTAAAGTTTAAATCAATTTTCGAGAAAAATTTATTGAACAACCGCGACTGAGTGTTTCACAATTGTTCATAAATTTATTTGCCCACGCTGAAGAGCTCCAGAAGTATTGATGGAGACAGAATAAAGATAAGCTGTTTTAAAGAGTATCCGGGAGGTCGAGCGTGAGGTAATTCAATTCTCACGCCAGGGCGCAAAGCTAACAAAGAGCCTGTTTAGCAAAACGCACTCATTCAGAAATATAGTTACTCTTTCAGTCACCACTAACTTCTTTCATATATGAAAATTGGATTGACCTTTCGCACGTTTAAGGCGTTGCTGTTCGTATGGCTATGCCTGCCGATTGTCGCGCTACCTCAGGACGCCGAAAAACAAAGGATCATCAGCATAATTACCGGTGAAGTTGACGCATGGTACAATAAGGATCGCGCAAAATGGGAGGATGCAATTGTTCATTCAGATGATTTCCTATTGACGTCGGCATCGACAGATGGATATCATCGTGTCAAGGGATTTGATAGCCTGGTTGCTCCAACAGCACATTATTTTTCTACGCCAGCTAACCCTAATGTAAAAAGAATTTCAAAGACAGATTTTAATGTGAAAATAAAAGGCTCTATCGCAATTGTCGACCTAACGCTAAGGGGAGAAAATTTGTTCGGACCATTCATTGGAGATCAAACAATCCTAATGGAGAAGCAGGGAAAGTCGTGGCGGATTTTGCGTCAGAGTACCGTAATAAAAACCAGCTATCAATTACGCGAGGGGAACATTGAATCCGGGATAAACACACAGGGTCTTAGACTTTTGGAATTTAAAAAATTCGAGGAGGCTATCGAGGTGTTGACGTTAAATACAAAATTGTTTCCGAACTCATGGAACACATGGGACAGCCTTGCAGAAGCTTATATGCGCAAGGGAGAAGAAAGTATCGCTACTGGTTTTTTCAAGAAGTCAATCGAACTGAATCCCGACAACGCATATGCTAAAGATATGGTTGAAAAGATGGCAAAAAATTAGTTTGAAGTGTCAGCCGTATAACTGAATGAGATAAGGCAAACTTTTTCAGTCATCAATGCTACCGCCGGAAATTCATTAATTTCCGGCATGAGCATCAAAATTAAGCATTAGGTGAGATCCCCTTCAGGCGCCTTTTGTGTAGTGCGTTGAATCAAAAGAACTTCTTGAGCAGGTTCAATACCTTTTGACCGCTTTCTTCCTTGCCGCCCAGGATTACGTTAAACACTCTCTTATCCTCCTCGGAAATGTCGGTCTTGAATTGCAGGTCAGTGTTTGTTATATCACGCCTCGCCATGTGCCAACTTGGAAAGGATTTCTCGGCGATAGCATTATATGATATCATTATTGCATTGGCGTGTCGCGGGTCCTTTTTTATTTTATCGTACAAATTCATGATCAGCTTCGCTTCCCCTTCGACAAGCTGAATGAATTTTTTTTCCGAATACAGCAGAACCCCGGTTATATTTAATGGAGGATTATTCCTTTTGCAGGACTCAATGATCTTGTCAATTTCCTCAGCACTGCAATTAGGCTTTCTGTTGCTCACGTAAACAAGTTGAGATAGCATAGCTTTTATGTTTTGATTTTATAAAGAGCTTCAACAAAAGAAGGCCTTGACTGTTCACAGCAATTGCCCCTATTCTGACAAAATTCGCTGAACTGCCCCTAACCTCGTCAAGGTACTTTTATGAGCATTGCAAATAATTATTTGTCAGGGGTCTCTGTACAAAAGCTAAGCCGAAATCGTCCTTTAGATAACACACGAACCAAAGGATGATTCGGTAATGTTGGACGGTTTGAGTTCACGGCAAGAAATGATCCGGCTACTTGTATTTTCATTTTTAGTTAATTCAATCTGATTGTATTAAGACATTCTTGCGGGCACAATAAAATAATATGTCTCCTTTCAAAAAGGTGTGGGTCCAAATTGGTCCTTGTTATTCCTTAAAAGGGAAAAATCCGAAATCAATTAAAAATGTTGTTGAACGAATTGCACCACTGAAAAGGCAGCACGTGTATCCATTTACTACACTTTACTTAAAAAGCCGAAATGACAAAAACCGTCGATATTCAAGTTGGTTATTCCCTTATGACAAATACGTTTAGGCCGCGACAATTCAATTTATCCTATCAGAAAGGATAGCAGACGATCTGACCTCCACTTTTTGATAAACGCTGCCTTATACCCTATACCTTTATACCTTATATCCGTAATCCAATCAATCCGCGCGCAGCGACTTCACCGGACTAACAAGTCCTGTCCTGATGGTCTGTAGTCCCACCGTTGTAATGGAAATGGTCAGCAACGTAATGGCAGGCACTACGAACATCATCCACCCAATGTTAATTCTGAAAGCAAAACCGCTAAGCCACCGATCGGCCAGAAAGTAAATTAATGGCAGCGTTATGAGGTTAGCGACAACGATCAGAATTACAAAATCTCTGGAGAACAACCGTATCATATTTGATATCGATGCACCAAGTATCCTTCTGATCGCAATCTCTTTGGTTCGCTGTGTTATCATGAACAAACTAAGACCATATAATCCGAGTCCGGCGATAAAGAGTGCCAGGCTGGTGAATAACCCAAACACTTTGGCGAACTGCTGATCGGCTGCATACTGACTGTTGAAATGATCATCCATAAAAAAATAGTTGAATGGATTGCCAGGAAATGAAGCATCAAATTTTTCTTTGATGTGTTGCAGCGTAGCCGGGAGGTTGGTTGTTTCCAGGTTGATGGCAAAATAGCTGCCTAATGGAGCAGGGAAAAAGATGAGGGGTTCGTAGTCAATTCGCAGCGATTGCTGACTGAAGTTTTCAGCGATGCCGACAATTTCGCCAACCCACGTATCCGCTCCGAGGCCAAATCTGACGCGTTGATTCACTGCTTCTTCGGCATTCTTAAAACCGAGCATTTCAATGATCTTTCGATTGAGGATTATTGGATTCGATTCTGCGGTTGGACCGATCAACCGATCGCTATCAGTAAAATCTCTGCCCGCGAGGATTTTTACATCGAACGTGGGAAAAAAATTCGTATCGATAAAATACATGCTTACCTTAATATTTGCTTCCGGGCCGTCGCTGAATTTGCGTATGTTATTTACCTGCGTGAGCAGACTTCCGGGAACTTCACTGGTAATTGATGTATTATTGATTGCCGGATATGCCCTGACGGCTGTCATGAACGTTTCTTGTTGCGTTAGATACAACGAGTCGACTATACGGGGAGCGCGTACCACTAAAAGCTGGTCCTTGGCGTAACCAACATCGTAATTTTGCATGAACTTTACTTGTCTGAAGATCATTATCGTGCCGGCGATTAAGGCGATCGAAATTACGAACTGAGTTCCAACGAGGACCTTTCGCAT
>CAMLER010000584.1 GCA_946478915.1 uncultured Chryseolinea sp. | reverse complement strand
GATTGTGCAAACTACTATTCAGCAAACGAACACCTTTTTACCAGCGAACTTGTCGATAAGATCCTGCAAACTGCCAAAGAATTAAATAGCTTGTTTCCACTCCGAACGGACGGGAATAGGGATCACTTCAAGGATCTGCTCACCTTGTTAACGGCAAAAGAGAAAAGCACCTGATGTTCGGAATAAGGTACACCGTCAGGTTACCCTATTATCTCTTCTCCCTTCTTCTCTCTATCTGGGTATGGGTATGAGGGCATGCAAAAATTGCTGATGCACAGTGGTACGACCAAAGTAGCCCTGCCCATACATGCGCCATTTTATAAAATCAAGCTTGACCTGCAATGCTTTGATATCGCTAGGTTCGGGCGTTTGAAACAATATTACACGACGCGTTGAAATGGGTTTCGTGGAAATAGAAAATCCGGGAAGACTTCTTCCCGGATTTTTAGCTTAGATGTGCCTCAACTTACGATACTTGAATTCTGGTTGGCGACTGCGCAGCGGGCTCCTTGGTCTTGGCTATAGAAATTCTCAGGATGCCATTTTCATATTTGGCTTTTATTGCGTTTTCGTCTGCGTTTTCAGGCAGAGAAAAAGATCTGCTGAAAGAATTAAACGAATACTCCTTCCTGGAATAACCATTTTTCTCTTCCTTTTCTTCTTTCTCTTCTTCCTTCTCCCCGCTTATGGTCAACGTATCATTCTCAACTTCAATGTTGAAGTCTTTTCTCTCCAGCCCAGGGGCAGCCACGTCTAAAATATAGTCTGAAGTTGTTTCTTTGATATTTACAGAGGGTACATTTACCCCAAGGCGTGTAGGAAACATATCGGATTCAAAGAAATCACGACCGAGCAAGTCGGATGGCCAGTCTGACAAAAACCTAGACAAACCAGCAGATGGTCTTAATAGCAGATTCATAAGTTTTTATGTTTTAAAGTTTTACATTTTTGTTAGTAAATATACTGCGATCCGATCCCGTCCGCTATCTGATAAGTCAGTTCGAAACATGACTTTTGACAGTCATAACGTCGGTATATATGCTGCAATGCATAGCAAAAAATGGTGGTGTTTGGAATATTGACTTGAGTTAACATTCGCTGATAATCATGCATCCAAGATTTTCAGGTTCTCACAAATACCAGGATCATGAAGTATACAACATACAATCCAACAAAGACGCATCCTTCGGTGCGAGATACCATTTTATCGCTGCGAAAAACAGGATAACACACTATGGCCACAGCAGCGGCAAGGGGCAGATCCAGCCAAAGGATGTCACGACTGACATCAATGCCATTGGGTGCTGCGACACAGATCAGGCCAAGTATGACAAGTATATTTGAAATACTGCTTCCTATGAGGTTTCCAATAGCCACCTCACGGTCATCTTTGATAGTGGCTACTATAGTCGTTGCCAGTTCGGGTGCTGAAGTACCGATAGCAAGAATGGTCAATCCTATGATTGCGTCGGAAACACCAAGGACGATTGCGATATCCACTGCGCCGGCCACGAGCAGATTGGCTCCTAACACGGTAAGTGCCATTCCGATTATAAGCAGTGAGATATTTGCCAGTGCGACCCATGTTCCCTTTTTTTTGAGCAACGCCTTTTCACCGTATTCTTCTTCATATTCTTGCTTCAATTCGGTGGACTCCCGCTTGCTGAATTTGATAAGCGCGATCAAATATGCAACTGCTCCCGCGACGAGGATTAACCCCTCCACTCTGCTGATTACACCGTTCCACGCCATGAAGAGCAAAACAAGAGCTGCACCGATCATCACAGGAAGATCAAGACGAATGCTAAGCTGTTCGAGTGGAAGTCGCCTGAAGGCTGCACTTAAGCCCAGAATAAAGAGAATGTTAAACATATTTGTCCCAGCAATGTTGCCGATTGCCATCGAGCCTTTTCCTTCAGCGGCGGCCGTAATGCCTACCGCAAGTTCAGGCATGCTGGTACCTACTGCCACTATCGTAAGCCCGATGATGATAGGTTTCATACCCATCAACGCGGCAAATCGTGTAGCACCGCGCAATAACAGTTCGGCGCCAAGAATGACGATAACCAATCCGGCCAGAAAAATAACTAGTGGTGGAAGGTCCATAAACTATGGCTTCATGTTAGCGATCAAAAATAGACATTTAAGACAGGCGATGAAATTCAGGGTGGTTTAAAAGAATAAAAGATAACGACTGGCGCAATGTAACGTAACATCTACCCCAAATACTAACAGCAGAAATCAGATATCCGAAGCGGGTAAAACGGCAGTGGGTAAAACTACCATTGGTAAGGAACCGTCGTGAACAATTTCGTTGATAAGAAATCTTCTGAAGAGATGATCGCTAAGATTTCGGGAACCTTTTTGAACCATTAGAATCGTGTCAGGTTCAAACTGAACATAACTCTTGATCTGTTCAAAATGTTTGCCGCCAATAAAAGTCCTATAAGATGATTTGAAATTCATACTGTATTTATCAGACAAAGCTTTTAAATATTGGTCGGTTTGTTCTTCCCTTTCGTCATCATCGATCGACGATATGAATTCCAGTTGTGTAATAGTATCCTTATATTGATTGATAAAGTTGTCGAGTGCCGCGTCATTCAACGGAAACCTGTAGTTTAATGATATAACCAATCGTTTGGGCACCAGGTTACAAAATCCGCCGATTGCCGCGCATAACTTGTCTGGCACGACTACTACAGTCCGATTAACTTCATTGATAATCATTGTAGCTGTATGACCGATAAGTATTTGTCTCAGCATTCCCACCCCACGGACACCAACGAGAATGGTGTCATTGAAACCTTCCAAAAGCAAACCGTCGATTGTGGTAAGCAAATGGGATCCTGTTACCACATATCTGACATCAACATCATGTATTTTCTTGTCTGCTATAAATTTCTCGAGCCTTTCGAGTGCTTCTTCTTTCTCGCCTTTCACTATTTCTTTTTTGCTGGCACTGTCGGCCATGCCTGGTACGAGACCAGCTACTTCATGCACAAACAGCAATTGAGCTTGCGCGATTCTTGCCCAGCACACAGCCAGTTCAGCGAGGGCGTGTGAGTAGACAGAAAAATCGATTAGTGTGATAAGGCGGTTTTTCATCGCATGCAGTTCAATCTGGAAAGGAAATCGGACAGATAAAAATAGGGTATGTTTGTTGCATCGGCAAGGAACCATTGTAAGATGGGCCCCTGGTATATAAATTTTCCGCGGCGATCTTATAGTGCTGTGTGTTCTATAATCTTTTCAGAGGACATTATTACCGATGAGTTTAGTTTGCAAATAAGAAAGATATGGCGCATATTTAATCTTCAAATAGGAAAGTAATGAAAGATACAAATCTGGGCGCTTTTGAAGAATTGGTGCTGCTCGCGGTAGGTTCCCTCGTCGACAAGGCTTATGGCGTGGCCATCAAGGAATCATTGGAAGAGCAGACTGGCAGGCCGCCCAGCATCGGAGCATTGCACTCAGCGCTGTATCGAGTGGAGGACAAAGGATACCTTACTTCCACAGAAGGGGGTGCAACGATGGACAGGGGAG
>CAMLER010000583.1 GCA_946478915.1 uncultured Chryseolinea sp. | reverse complement strand
CTTTCGTTGCATTCAGGTTGTATGCCGCTATCTGATTGAGGACCCTGCCTTTGTCGGGAATGGCGCGGGGCAGAATAACGTCGAAAGCCGAAATGCGATCTGTAGCCACCATGGCCATTAAATCACCGAAATAATAAACGTCCCGGACCTTTCCTCTGTAAAATCCGGTTTGCCCCGGAAAATTAAAATGGGTTTCTTTGATCGCCTCCATACAATGGACAGAATTTATTTTGCGGCAAGATAGGATTCCTTCGAAGGAAGGCCGCTGCCGGGCTGGCTTTTTTTCATTCTATTTATCAAGGGGGAATGGATTTAAAGTTCAAAGTTCAAAGTTCAAAGTTCAAAGTTAAGGTTCTGCCGTATTAACGTATTTAAGTCTCCGGTTTTAATTGTGCGGAAGATAGATGCCTCGCTCTGGACGAAAATTTGGAAATCAGACGCAAAGGCTGCTGCCCTTTTACTCTAATATCGAAAGTAATGCTGCACTTCGTTTTCGATCACGTTCGAACTCATAGTGATTGTGGCGTCTGCACGCATGGATGGACTGGAGAAGACTTTGTTGATGTAGCGAGCATTAACCCTGCCGCAAGGCAGCTTTTGGACCGTTCAGTACTCACTCGAGATGCAACGAAGGAACAGATAACTAATAACTAATAACTAATAACTAATAACGGATAACGATTAACGTCTACCGAACCTCAATTCCGGCCCTGAAAACCGTTGAACTAACCAATCCACCTGCTTCATCAAAAACCTTCCATTCCCTGTGCTTTTTGTCAGTAGCATATTCACCTTGCTCTTTGACTTTTCCATTTGGGTAATAGGAAGTGTAAGGACCTTGTTTGCGGTTTGATCGATATTCTGCCACGGATTCGACTGAACCGCTTTCGTAATACGTTTTTACCGGTCCCGTAAGGAGATTGAATTTATACGTTTCTTCTTTTTGAATCTTTCCAGACGGATAGAAGCTTTGACGAACACCGCTTAGCTTTCCATTCTCATAAGTCTCTTTGAGTTTGGGAATTTTTGTGCCCTCGAAGTATACAACGGTAAGCCCATGCGGCCGCCCGCTTCGGAGACGCTTTTCAATTTTTACAAGTCCATCCTCGGCTAGTTCCTGCACGGTTGCATCAATTCCATTGGCAGCGACCTGCTCTTTCGTCTTGGTTTTACCCGATGGATAAAATTCAATGTTCGTTCCTGTTTTTAATCCGTCTTTGTATTGAAAGCGGTGCTGCACATCACCATTTGGAAAATAACCGATATTTTCTCCGTGAAGTCTGCCTCCTAAGAAGCTCCCCTCCAATATTAATTTTCCATCGCGGTTATAAGTCTTGAACTCTCCGTTTTTTGAACCTTCTTCCATCGTGGCGACTGTCTCCAGTTGACCGTTATTAAAGTAGGTTTTATAAAAACCACTGAGAATTCCATCCTTGTAATTGGCTTCAGTTTCCACCTTCCCATCCTGATAAAAAGTGCGGGAGATACCGTTAGGCTTTCCGTTTCGATAACTCATCTCTTTTTTGAGTTTGCCGCCTGGATAATATTCCTTCACCAGGCCTTCCGGCTTTCCCTTGATGAAATAGCTTTCGCGCTTAACGCTACCGTTGTCGAAGTAAAGTTGGATACTGTCCGTGAGCTTGTCGTTTTGGTAGTATGCCTTTTGATACGGTTTCCCATCTTCGTCGAAGATTTGCACCGCGCCATGCCGCATGCCGTTTACGTAGTTCATCGTGCGTGCAGGCTTACCGTTCTCATGGTATTCTGTAAAGATGCCGGACTTTTCTCCGTCATCAAAATTTCCCTCCAGCATCAGTCCGCCGCTTTCGTAATAGCGCTGGTACTTGCCTACATACCGCTGCTCATCTTCTTTTGAAACAAAAAATATTTCCTGAATATGTTCCTTCTTCGGATCATAGTAGGTTCGCATTTCCTTTTGGGCAACGGTCACGGTACTTGCGAAGAGCAGGAACGAAAATGTTAATCGCAAAGCCCAAAAATTCTTACCACAGAGACACGAAGACGCAAAGAATATGCAAAGACGTGTAAAAATTTCTTTGTGAACCTTAGTGTCTTCGAGTCTTCGTAGCAAAATGTTTTGTGTATTTGTGCTAAAAGAAAACGATGGGAATCTCTCCATGTTGCATTACATCAAACCTTCTCGATTACCATCGCTGAAGCGCCGCCGCCTCCATTGCAAATGCCCGCAACTCCAATCGATGCATTATTCTGACGAAGTACGTTGATGAGCGTAGTTACAATCCTTGATCCAGATGATCCCAACGGATGCCCCAGTGCAACAGCGCCTCCATTTACGTTCACATTCGCTGCATCAAGTCCCAGTTTGATATTGTTAGCAAGTGCAACAGCCGAAAAGGCTTCGTTGATCTCATAAAATTTCACATCTTTCTTATCGACACCTGCCTGTTTCATGGCTTTTGGAATAGCAATGGAAGGTGTGGTGGTGAACCACATGGGGTCCTGGGCCGCATCAGCGAAGCCCAAAATTTTAGCGATTGGTTCTACTCCAAGTTCCTTTGCTTTTTCCTTGCTCATCAGCAAAAGGGCAGAGGCGCCGTCGTTTAAGGTGGACGCATTTGCTGCGGTCACAGTCCCATCTTTGCCGAACGCGGGTTTTAATGTCGGAACCTTTTCAAAATTCACATTCCTGTATTCTTCATCTTCGTTAAAGAACGATTTGTTTCCCTTGCGGTCGGTTATCTCAACCGGGATCACCTCGTCTTTGAATTTCCCATCGTTCCACGACGCTGCTGATCTTTTATACGAAGAAATTGCGTAATCATCCTGGTCTTTTCTGGAGATACTCATCTCCCGGGCAGTGTTATCTGCGCATACGCCCATAGCGCAATGGTTGTATATATCGGTGAGCCCATCATATTGGAGACCATCCAGCAGTTCTCCATGACCATATCTATAGCCTGTTCGGGCTTTCATAAGATAATACGGGATGTTGCTCATGCTTTCCATCCCTCCGGCGAGCACGACATCGTTGTGCCCAAGCATAATGGATTGTGCACCAAACATTACTGCCTTCATTCCGGAGGCGCACACCTTATTGACAAGCGTGCAGGGAATCTCAAACCCAAGTCCTGCGTTTGCCGCAACTTGTGTCGCCGGCGCTTGTCCCAACCCTGCCGAGATGACATTCCCAACAAACAATTCCTGAACGTGCTTTCCCTCTACGCCGGCTTTTTCCAATGCGGCTTTAAATGCAATCCCGCCTAGCATTGTAGCAGTTAATCCACTAAGTCCTCCGCCAAAGCTACCGATGGGCGTGCGTACAGCGGAAATAATGAATACTTCGTTCATGAGGTTCTTTTTATTTTTTTCATCCTGTCAACGCGGCAGGCAAGCACTTAGTACGTCTAAAATGTCTTTCTGGATTCTCACCCTCACTCTCACTCTCACTCTCACTCTGTCTTTCACCAGTCCGGCTTCCCGCTATCCCTCGGCTTCGTAGCCTTCCTTTTATTCTGCTGCAAATATTGAATCTCCTGATTCTTCATCGCTTCTAAAATCATTTTAGCTT
>CAMLER010000582.1 GCA_946478915.1 uncultured Chryseolinea sp. | reverse complement strand
AGGGTAATTTTGTAGGCCAATTATAATTGCGTGATCCTCCATAGATACCTTGATATTAAACGTTGTTCAACATTTCAGAATTCTAGGGATATTGTTGCCTGATGAAATTCTTGTCCATTTCAGAAAGTTGGCTATTCAATTGAACACTAAATCCGTCCAGTGTCCACCGCTTAGGAATGGGATACATCATAATGGATTCCGGGTCAAGAGCAGTAAAATTTGTCTCGTGTTCTTCAAATGTCTGGAACATGTTATTTTCAATCTCTACTGCAGACCAATTGTTGGGCGGTCCCGATAAGTCGTCAATTACATTCTGTCGATTCCATTGTATATTGCCTCCGGGGTTCATGTGTTCGTGCGTTAACCCTAAGGCATGGCCGAATTCATGTAATACGACTCTTCGAATTTCCTCCTCAGTAGAATCTTGAGTCAGCCAACCAAAATTCATAGTTGGTCTGCTCAGGTCCGTTATTTGACGACAGCTTTTTCCTAAAACTGACCAAGAGCCATTAAAGCGGAATGAGATTCTGATATCTGTTTTATTTGTATTGGAAAGGAAATCGAGTGTTAAGTTAGCCAGGCCGGGCGCCACCCACTGTTTGGCAGAAGCGATGACTTTTTGTTGAACCAGTGGATCACCATCGAGAAAGGATATTGTAACACGTTCGCCTGAATTCCACTTAAAGTTTTTTAGTAATGCGGCCTTTTCAGCGCCATGTGCAAGTGGTGCATTTGCCAACCAGGTGTAACACCAGTATTCTGTTTGTTTTTCGTTTTTCTCATCCCGGTTGGGTGATTTGGTTGCTTTAACTACGTCTGTTTGCTTTTCCATAATTTGACAAGTCTAAATGTGAAGAGAACCGCTCGGATAAATTATTTCATTTAATTCCTCGATTAAATGCCGAAATTTTTCTGGCAGAATTATTTCCAAAGATTGCTTTTGAGTATTGGTTGAAGCAAAGTGAAAAATCCTGATTTTGAAAAGGGATTTTTCCGGGAAATGAGTAGGCAAAAGATGGATTCGTCTATGGCGGGGATCAATGTTATAAGACGATTAATAAATTGCTTTTGAATTCATAACCCCCCAAATCATGAAACTTGAAAATACTGGTAAACCTATCAGCCTAAGCAAGGCTGAAGGTTACGTACAGGCTTACAAGCCAATCAGGGAAGCACTGCAAAACAAAATCTTGAAAAAGATCAACGATGATGACAGAAAAGACACGAAGGTAGCTCATAGCGAAAAATTTCATCTGTCAGATTTCAACGCTTTTATCTTCGATGCCAAACTGATCACCAGATTTTTTGAAGGAGGGAACAATGCGCAGTATTTAATGATATTTCTGGCGGCGGATGAATTTGATCCTACGGTTGTGGTTGCAGGAGTGAATGAACATCCCACGGAACCTGATATTTTTGTCTCGCTCCCGATGGCGGATCCTGCAAGCCAACATCCAAAAAAGAAAGTTGACGCTATTTTTCCAGGTCCGGACAAGACTAACAAGAATGACTTGTATATCAAATTGAGATAAATTAAGAAGGAGTTGAATCTGAAAATAATATAGCATTTGCTAACTGTAAATTAAAAAAACCTATGGACTCACAATTCGGACAAGAAGTTGGCCTTACGGAGGCCAGAAAGTACGTGGAAGCGTACAAAGCACTTCGGGATACCTTAATCGAAAAAGTTTTACCGGAAGCTCCATCCACCGAGCAGGGACCTGTGCAAGACAGCATTGACTTTCATAAGTCAGAAGTTAACGCCTTCATTTTCGATGCAGAACTTATTACCAGATTTTTCGAGGGACCTGATCCGGCGAAATACCTCATGGTTTTTATGGGTGCCAATGGTGTCAAGCCAACGGTGGTGACAGCCGGTGCTAAGGATGGAGAGAAACCGGGGACATTCAGAACATTTTCATCAAAGCCCGGTAATCAGCACCCAGGGTTTAGAATCGATGCTACCTTCCCTGGCCCCGATTCAGGAGAGATGAATATCAAAATGTTGTAGACTGCTAGAATGAGGTGGATTTCAATACTTGAGGATTTCTCTATATGGATCATATTATTACCTGCAATTACGGGGGTTATATTATTCAAGAGACTTGACAGGGATAGCCGAATAATTTTTATTGTCGTTCTTCTGGCTTGTATTCCTCAGGTATTGAAATCATTCCTCGATGGGACACGCGTTCTTACAGTGGTCTATAACATTTATACACCAATAGAATTTACGGTTTACTGGATTCTTTTTAGGCAGAAGATTACCTCCCAGACCCGAAAGAAAATATTGGATGTAATGGCGTGCATTTTCTTAGTTGCCTCAGCTTACATTATTTACCAAAATAACATTTTCGAGAGATTCTTAAATGAATGGGTTGTCTTAAACAATATTTTCCAAGTGAGTTGGGTCGGGCTTTGTTTGCTTGAATATTATTATTCAGAAGATGGTCTAATCAATTCGTCGCAGCCATTTTTTTGGTTTTTGATCGCTATTACTGGATACGCATCTTGTACGGCAGTATTTTTTAGCTTGTGGCATCTGATAAAAAATAACACCGAACAACAGTTTTACATTGTTAATGCAATTCACCATATTTTCAATACTTTGCTTTATATCTTTTTTACGATTGGATTCTTAAAGAATTCTAAATAAGTATCACGATTGAACGAGCTGAGCGCAGATATTATTTTCGCAATTTTTGTTGCAACAATTGTGCTTTTAATCTTGAGTTCGTTTGGGGTTATTTTTACTGTTATCTACAAAAAGAAGCAACATGCTTATCAGAATGAAAAGAAACTTCTTCAGGTACGGTTTCAGGAAGAACTATTAAGAACGCAATTAGAGATTAAAGAAAATACATTAAAGTATATAGCCTCAGAGTTGCATGATAATCTGGGTCAGATAGCCAGCCTGATAAAGATCAACCTGAATACGTTGTCCCTTACGGATGAAGAAAAAGCGTCACGGAAGATTGATGACACAAAAGACCTGGTTCGGCAGTTGATCTACGATCTAAAATCCTTATCCCTGAGTCTCAATTCCGATCGCATTATACAGGTAGGAATTGTCAAGAGTTTGGAAACCGAGGTTGAACGGTTAAATAAAACGGGACAAGTCGTAGCTAATCTTATCGTTGAAGGTTCAGTACCTAAGTTACCGGACAATATCACTATCATTCTTTTTAGAATGGCCCAGGAAATTATCAACAACATTGTAAAGCACAGCAACGCAAGTCAGGTTAATATTTTGTTTTTAGCCACTCAAAATTTGGTTACATTTAAGTGTAATGATAACGGAGTTGGCTTTGAAGTAGCCGAGAAAATTCAAAGCGGCGGGTCGGGATTATTGAACCTGCAAAACCGGGCCCGTTTTATTAATGCTCAGCTAGATATTCAAAGTTCGCCCGACGGGGGTACTACCGTCTCAATTCAAATTCCCACTGATGGCTGATACTTTAAGGCTTGGTATCGTAGATGATCATAAACTTTTTCGAAAGGGACTGATCAGCCTTATTTGTTTATTAAAGCCGAAGGCAGGCTGGAGAAAG
>CAMLER010000581.1 GCA_946478915.1 uncultured Chryseolinea sp. | reverse complement strand
TTTGCAAAGATTGAATATGAAAACACAAAGCAGCTTGCAGATAGCAATGTCGTTGCACCGAATGAGCTTGCAATGGCAAAAGCAAAGCTGGATAAAGCCCGAGCGGAGTTGGCTCTTGCTCAGGCTCACCTTCAATTTACAGATATCCGGGCGCCCTTCGGAGGGATCATTGACCGCCTTCACGTCAGGATTGGTAGCCTGGTTGATGAAGGTGAACTTTTGACAAGCCTTTCAGACAACAGTCACATGTGGGTGTACTTTAATGTTCCGGAGGTTGAATACCTGGACTATAAAGAAAAAGTAGCCAGCGATAGTACGCTTCATGTTAAACTAATAATGGCTAATGGTAAAGCCTTTAAACATCCCGGCGTCGTAGAAACGATCCAGGCTGACTTCAATAATGAAACAGGAAACATTGCCTTCAGAGCAACCTTTCAAAACCCGGAGGGACTGTTAAGACATGGAGAAACTGGTAACATTCAAATGCATGTTCCCCTTGAAAATGCCTTGATCATTCCTCAGAAGGCAACGTTCGAAATTCTGGAAAAGAAATATGTGTTTGTCGTTGATAAAGACAATGCAGTCAGAACAAGAGAGATCACGGTAAGCGCCGAGATGGAAGACCTTTATGCTGTTAGCAACGGACTGGATGGAAGCGAGAAAATTCTTCTCGAAGGGCTTCGCAAAGTGAAAGATAACGATGAGATCAAGTTTGAGTACCACGCACCAAAAGCAGTGATGGCGAATTTGAAAGTGTATGCGGAATAGTCTGGGTGTTTAAAAGGTAATCAAATGTTTAACAAATTTATTCACAGGCCAGTCCTGTCGATCGTAATTTCTGTTGCGATAATGTTGATGGGTATGCTTGCCATCAACACCCTCCCCACGTCTCAGTTCCCTTCTATTGCACCGCCAACTGTCAATGTGTTCATTGCCTATCCCGGTGCAAGTGCAGATGTATTAGTTCAGTCGGTCTTAATTCCATTGGAGAAATCAATCAATGGTACACCTGGTATGCGCTATATGACTTCCGATGCGACAAGCGCGGGTGAGGCGACTATCCAGGTTGTGTTTGACCTGGACGTAGATCCAAGCGTTGCAGTAGTAAACGTGAAGAACCGGATCGAACAAGTTTCAAACAGACTACCCGTGCTTGTTCAGCGCGAAGGGCTGATCGTAACACCGTCACAGCCCAACATGCTGATGTATGTCAATCTCTTCAGCAAGGACAAGAATGCCGACGAAAAGTTCCTTTATAATTTCGCGAGCGTCAACATCCTACCGGAATTGCAAAGACTAAAAGGAGTAGGACGCACACAGATTTTGGGAAGCAGACAATATGCAATGCGTATCTGGCTGAAACCGGATCGTATGCGTGCATATAACGTGGCAACCGAGGAAGTGATGAAAGCCCTCGAAGAACAAAGCATCATCGGTTCGCCGGGAAGGTTGGGTAGAGCCGATGGCAAGCGCTCGCAATCGCTAGAATATGTGCTCACCTATCAGGGAAGATATAATGAGCCTGAGCAATATGAGAACGTGATCATTCGTGCGAATCCGGAAGGTGAGATCCTGCGTCTGAAGGATGTCGCAAGCGTTGAACTCGGTAGCGAATTTTATGACATCTATTCCAATCTTGACGGCCATCCATCTGCGGCGATTACATTAAAACAGAACTATGGTAGCAATGCAAGTGAAGTAATCGAAAGAGTGAAAGAAAAGCTGGAGGAGATCAGGATAAGCTCTTTCCCTCCGGGAATGGAGTACCAGATTAGTTATGATGTATCAAACTTTCTGGATGCATCTATTGAGAAAGTGATCCATACTTTAGCAGAAGCTTTTGTACTTGTAGCGCTTGTTGTTTTTCTTTTCCTGGGTGATTGGCGCTCAACGCTGATACCAACGCTCGCGGTACCAGTCTCTCTTATCGGCACTTTTATCGTTATGCAGATTTTCGGGCTGAGTATTAATCTCATTACCCTTTTTGCACTTGTATTAGCCATCGGAATTGTTGTGGACAACGCTATTGTGGTTGTAGAGGCAGTTCACGCCAAAATGGAAGAAGAAGACTTGTCGCCGTACAAGGCTACAAAAAAGGTAGTTCATGAGATCAGTGGGGCTATCATTGCCATTACGCTGGTGATGACCGCGGTTTTCATTCCCGTGGCATTCATGTCAGGCCCCGTAGGAATTTTTTACAGACAGTTTTCCATTACCATGGCCACAGCAATCGTATTGTCGGGGATTGTTGCGCTTACGCTCACACCTGTCTTATGTGCAATGCTATTGAAGAAAAAGCATGGTGCGAAGAAAAGGAACTTGTTAACGCGATCACTAGACGCCTTTAATACCGGTTTTGAAAGTTTGACGGGCAAGTATGTCAGTTTGCTGCGAACTATTGTAAGCAGACGCATAGTAACATTCGGGATGCTAGCGTTCTTTTGTATAGCGATCGGAATATCTGTAGTTTCTCTGCCGTCAGGATTCATTCCGGCTGAAGATCAGGGGATGATTTATGCAATAATTCAAACACCACCGGGAGCTACCCTGGAGAGGACGAATGATATTTCAAGAAAACTGCAAACAATAGCGGAAGAAGTTGAAGGTATTGAATCCGTTTCTTCATTAGCCGGCTATGAGGTGTTAACCGAAGGTCGCGGATCAAACGCCGGAACCTGTCTAATTAATTTAAAAAACTGGTCTGATAGGAAAAATACAGCTGACGAGATCATCGAAATACTGGAAGAAAAGTCTCATGAGATTCCGGGTGCAACCATAGAATTCTTTCAACCTCCTGTCGTGCCAGGTTATGGGGCTGCGGGTGGATTCGCATTGCGCTTGTTGGACAAAACAAACAGCGGCGACTATAAGGAATTTGAAAAAGTAAACGATGACTTTATGAATCAGCTCAGAACACGCAAGGAGCTGACCGGATTGTTCACCTTCTTCGCAGCGAATTATCCTCAATACGAACTGGAAATTGATAATCAGGCAGCAATGCAGAAAGGAGTTTCTATCGGTAAGGCGATGGATAATCTTTCCATACTTATCGGCAGTAGCTACGAATTGGGATTTATCAGGTTTGGAACATTCTACAAAGTCTTCGTGCAGGCTGCCCCTGACTACAGAAGATTGCCTCAGGATCTGATGAATCTTTTTGTAAAAAATGATCATGATGAAATGGTGCCATATTCCTCGTTCATGAGAATCAGAAAAACTCAGGGACTTAATGAAATTACCCGATACAACATGTATACATCGGCCGCCATCAATGGTTCGCCTGCTGAGGGATATAGCAGCGGTGAAGCAATTGAAGCAATTCAGGAAGTTGCCAAGGATCTTCCGCGTGGCTACGATATTGACTGGGCAGGACTTGCAAAAGACGAAGTGGCGCGGGGCAACGAAGCAGTATATATTTTCCTTGTCGTGCTGGCTTTCGTTTACCTGGTACTTGCGGCTCAATATGAGAGTTTTGTCCTGCCACTCGCCGTAATCCTTTCACTTCCGGCTGGCGTATTTGGTTCATTTCTTTTGCTTAAAGTGATGGGACTTTCCAATGATATT
>CAMLER010000580.1 GCA_946478915.1 uncultured Chryseolinea sp. | reverse complement strand
GATAACGGATAACTACTTCCCCTTGATCGACGGCAGTGGTTCAGGCTTGACAGAGTCCGGATCGCCGCATGCTGCGTCGCCGGCCTTCAACTGTTTACCGCAATAGCCACAGGTTACACCCTCTTTATTCAACCAAGGGCTTTGAGAAGCGCATGTCCCACGAAACTCACCGTCCTTGATAAAAAGAAGGCGCACCGACAGCAGTATAAAAAACAGTGCAAAAATTCCGATGCTGAATAAGAAAACTGTCATTTGCGTCTACTTTTGAGGTTATAAACCGTCCGTACTTTATTGTTAGTACATTCGGCAAGTTAACTATTATTCTAACAGTGTTTTACATGAAAAAGGTTCTTTCAAATCCGGACTTAACGCGGCAGGAGAAGCTTGCGGCCTTCGATCGCCTCCTTACTATAATGGATGAATTGAGGGAAAATTGCCCGTGGGACAAAAAGCAAACCCTTGAAAGTCTGCGCCATCTGACAATCGAAGAAACCTATGAGTTGTCGGATTCTATTCTTGAAGGCAATCTAAGCGAAATCAAGAAGGAGTTGGGGGACATCATGCTTCACATGGTGTTCTATGCGCGAATAGCATCGGAATCAAATGCGTTCGATATCGCCGAAGTATTGAATTCAATATGTGATAAGCTGGTCGAACGTCATCCGCATATTTACGGAGATGTTGTTGCAAATGACGAAGAAACCGTGAAGGCCAACTGGGAAAAAATAAAATTGAAAAGTGGAAATAAGTCTGTTCTTGAGGGCGTCCCAAAATCGTTGCCGGCAATGGTAAAGGCGATACGTATTCAAGACAAAGCACGCGGAGTGGGATTCGACTGGGAAAAAAAGGAGCAGGTTTGGCAAAAAGTTGAGGAAGAAATGCAGGAGTTTAAAGAGGAATTTAATGTTGAATCTCCTGAGACGATTGATCGGGGAAAAGCAATGGCTGAATTCGGTGATTTGCTTTTCTCATTGGTGAACTATGCGCGCTTTATTGATATCGATCCTGAAGAAGCCCTGGAGCGCACGAACAAAAAATTTATCAAACGCTTTCAGTTTCTGGAGTCCGAATCCGCGAAAGATGGCAAAAAGATAGGAGAGATGACGCTCGCGGAAATGGATGTGTATTGGGAACGAGCTAAATCGTTATCTGTTAATCGTTAATCGTTATCCGTTATCCGTTATCCGGCGACTTGAGCCAAGAGTGTCGAAAAACATCTTACTTCGAAATGGACTTGCACCAATTCGAGTCCACCGTTCGAACTAGATACCGAACGACTAACGGACAACGTAACTGAGAGAGATGCAAAAACTAAAGTCGGACAAACTTTCAGACCTCGGATCTAACTAGATACCGAACGGATAACGAATAACTATTAACGATTTAGGGCCCATTTCATCATCGGCCCACTGGTCATGCTGGTGACAAGTGCCATGATTACAAGCGACACGAAGACTTTTTCATTTATCAGGTTGTTTTCAAGGGCTATCAATCCCAGAATGATTTCCATAGCACCTCTTGCATTCATTCCAAATCCGGCTGCAAGAGATTCTTTCCATGAGAATCCGCCGATTCTTGCTCCGAGACCACTGCCGATGATTTTCCCTGTGAAGGCAATCGCCAGAATTGCCAGTGTGAGAAGGAGGTCAAAATTTGTAATGAAGTTCACCCGTAGTCCGATGGATACAAAGAACAGCGGAGCAAAAATATTATTAATAAACTGATGGACGATCTCTTTAGCGCGCTCCGAAAAATGTTCCGAGTCACCAAGCGCAACGCCCATAATAAACGCACCAAAGATTGCGTGTATCCCGATGTACTCTGTGAATGCGCCCGCCAGGAAACAAAGTGCCAATGAAATGGAAAGAACACCACCTGGCCAAGCCAGTTTCTTGTTGACCCATGGAAGTAGGCGATTCAGTAGTCCGCGGCCTATAGTGATCATGAAAGCTGCGTAACCGATAGTCAAAATGATGGTGTTGATCAATGGCATTGAACCACTTTCTTTTCCAATGAGTCCGAGAATAACGGAGAATATGAGCCAGCCCACCAGGTCATCGACCATTGCAGAAGCAACCACAAGCAGCCCTATCTTGGATCTGAACATATTCAAGTCCATCAATATTCTAACGATCACAGGGAGTGCAGTAATAGCCATTGCCGTACCCATGAACAATGCAAATATCCACCGTGAATCCGGGTCGCTAATGCCAAAGAATTCTGAGAAAAAATAAGGGAATGAGAATCCAATACTAAATGGAATAATCAAACCGAACACACTTGTAGTTAACGCCTGCCTGCCTTGCTGCACTACGACATGCAAGTCAACTTCAAGCCCCGCGATAAATAGTAACATCACAACCGCGACCTGTACAAAACCAGTGAGAACAATTGCAGAACCGGAATCCGGAGGGAATAGCGCTTCAAACCAATCGGGTTGCAGCATACCGAGTACGGTAGGCCCCAGAATAATGCCCGCAATAATTTCCCCGATCACTGAGGGCTGCTTGATTTTGCGTACCACCTCCGCGAAAATTCTGCCCATGACCAGCATTGCACTAAGCTGAATGAGCAAGTGCACAACATCTGCGTGACTCAGCTTACCCACGAGGTTCCTCCTTCCTGGGCTGAATGATCAGCAGATTGCAAGGGAGATCAGCAAAAATGTATTCCTGATCATGCGTAAAAACCCTGTCAAATAAAGAAAATCTTCGATCGGATGCCCCAATAACCAAAAGATCGGCATGTTTTCGCTGAGCAAACTGACTGAGTTCGAAGCCCGACTTTCCAGAGACCAGCTTGATGTTGATCTTAACTCCTTCGTGTGGAATTGTATTCAAAATTTTTTCAACGGTTTCAATTTCTGATTGCACGAGTTTATTCCGCATCTCCTCATACTCTGCTTCGCTGCATTGTTCAGCTGCAGTCATTGTAAGTCCATACATCTTCAACTCACGGACAATGTGAAGCCATGGTGCATTATCCTTTAAAGCTATCTGGCAGGCTGAGCGCAGCACGTCCTCAACGTATGGCCTGTCATCAGCATCAACAACGATATTTTGGAAAGGCTCAGGTGTGACGGACGGATTTGTTAGCAAAAGTACAGAGCAGTCAGCCTTACGAATGATTTTTCTCGCTATGGTGCCGATATAGTACCGGACCAGATTTTCTTTCTTGAGCGCGCCTGCGATCAGGAGGTCAACTTTTTCGCGTTTGCACGTAGCAATGATGCGCTGACTGGGCTTTCCTTGTTCCCAAAAAATCCGAATGTCTTGCTGGTGGCTCAAGCCAGTCTTTTCGAGAAGTTGGTTTAACCTCGAAACCTCTTTCTCTCCCGATGATCCGACATGGATGAGTACAAGTTCCGCGTTCAGCATACTTTTTATTCGTGCTGTCTCAAAAAGTATAGCCTCTATCCGAGGGGAAAAAGCTATGGCAACTCCGATTCTTTTTATGCGGTCAATCATGGGAGCGGAAATATATGAACATTTCCGTTATTCGGTATTCGTTAACCGTTAACCGTTAATCCTACTTTGTCAACTTGTGAATTGTGTATGGGCTACTGCCAATGCGCTC
>CAMLER010000579.1 GCA_946478915.1 uncultured Chryseolinea sp. | reverse complement strand
TTATAGTAAGCACAGGTTCTCACCACGGCACGTATAGCCGCATTCATTCCAGGCGCATCTCCGCCGGAACTGAAGACTCCAATTCGCGAAATATTATTGCTCATCAATATCTAAAATCCGTTAAAAATAATGGACGAAACGCACTTTGCAAGAGACTATTTAATCAATTGAATTTCAAACGTTTGAAATAATTGATTAGGCCGTTGGTTGAAGAATCATGAGAGGTAATTGGGTCAGATGACTGCAGTTCGGGAAGAATTTTTTTCGCTAACACTTTTCCGAGTTCAACACCCCACTGATCAAAACTAAAGATATTCCATACAACGCCCTGAACAAAAATCTTGTGTTCGTAAAGAGCAATCAGACTTCCAAGCGTGCGTGGCGTGAGAAGCTTGAAAAGAATACTGTTACTAGGTCTGTTACCTTCAAAAACGCGGAATGGAGTATGCCACTTCACAAGATCTTCTGACATTCCAGAGGCGCGCAATTCTTCCCTTACTTCATCTTCCGTTTTACCTTTCATCAGTGCCTCAGTCTGTGCAAAAAAATTGGACAACAACTTCTCATGATGATCGCTCAGCGCATTCTGGCTCATCACAGGCGCAATAAAATCGCAGGGAATAAGCTTGGTCCCCTGGTGTATCAATTGATAAAACGCGTGCTGACCATTGGTGCCTGGTTCACCCCAGATGATAGGACCAGTTTGATAGTTCACCGGCTTTCCATCCCGGTCAACCGATTTGCCATTGCTCTCCATATTGCCTTGCTGAAAATATGCAGCAAACCGATGAAGTGATTGATCATATGGTAGTATTGCTTCGGAGGCGGATCCAAAAAAATTGTTATACCATATTCCGATCATCGCCATAACAACTGGAATATTTTTTTCGAAAGGCTCGCTTCTGAAATGGTTATCCATCGCGTGAGCGCCATCCAATAGCTTTTCAAAATTATCAAAGCCAATGGTACACGCAATAGACAAGCCAATGGACGACCAAAGCGAATATCGCCCGCCTACCCAATCCCAGAACACAAACATGTTAGCAGGATCGATTCCAAATTTAGTAACCTCAGCTCTATTGGTAGAAACTGCAACGAAATGTTTTGCGACCTCACCGGTGTTATTGGTTTTCTCGAGAAACCATTCTCGTGCAGAAGCTGCATTCGTCATGGTTTCTTGCGTTGTAAAAGTTTTCGAAGCAATAATAAAAAGTGTTGTTTCGGGATTGAGAGGTTTTAACGTTTCAACGATATGGGTACCGTCTACATTTGAAACAAAGTGTGGCCTAATATTTTGCCAATATGGCTTTAGCGCCTCAGTTACCATGTAAGGTCCCAGGTCGGAACCGCCTATCCCGATGTTGACGATATCCGTTATTTGTTTACCACTAAATCCTTTCCACTGACCATTTATCAGGTTCTCTGAAAAGGCCTTCATTTGGGCAAGGACGTCGTTCACCTCTGCCATTACATCTTGTCCATTCACCGCAATGGGTGTATTTGAGCGGTTCCGGAGAGCGATATGCAATACTGGCCTGTCCTCAGTCCTGTTAATTTTTTCCCCGTTGAACATCGCGTTGATTGCATCTTTCAGGTTTACTTCAGAAGCCAATGCGGCAAGGTCTTTTATCGTTTCATCTATGATAATATTCTTTGAATAGTCCAGAAGGATATCTTCAAATTTCAGATGCATTCTTTCAAACCGCTCGGAATCCTCTTCAAACAACTCGCGCATGGATGTTGCCTGCAGTGACAGGAATTGTACCTCTAATCGTCTCCAGGCAGAAGTTTCCGTTGGGTTTTGATTTGTTAACATAGTTTATAGGGGATAATGGCGCGAAGATAGGTTTTGCGTCAATCTGGCGAAAGAATAAGCAAGGTTTCTTAACCTATTGATTAATAGCTGCGGATCAGCTTACTTTAAGCTTTTTTGAAGTATATAGGGGACAGAATTAATGCAAACACCATTTAACCTATGGTAAAGGTTTACCAGGCCCTCACTTTTTGTGTATTTATTCTAATCGTCAACCAAACCACCCAGGCCCAAAAGCTCTACTTCTCCGATAACGGCGACGTGAAGCGGATGAATCTTGATGGATCCGGCGTTCAGACTATTGTAACGGGTACACCTTATGATTTCCCTTTCATAGCAGTAGACGGCTACGCAAATCTGCTTTTTTACAACAATGGACAGGAAACTTACAGATCTGCGCTGGATGGCACATCTCAGGTAAAAATTACGGATGATGGCGCTTTTGCAGGTTATTCAAACATTGTTGCTATACCTGATTATGAAGTCTTGATATATGCGGGCATAACCGATGACCAGGACGACTTATGGCGCGGTAGTTATTATGATGATCCGTCTACACCCCCGGCATTTCTTCCTACTGGAATCACCATGCCATCAGACGAAGAATATTTGGACATGGCCTACAATCCAAGCGAAGAAAAAATATACTTTACGGGCTACAACGGCGCAGTATATTCAGCTTACCAGGATGGCACGGGCGCGACAATGCTAGTTGCTGCCGATGCAAGCGGTCCGATAGGCGTGGATTATATCAACGGAAAATTCTATTGGGTACAATACATCACCGGCCTCTACACCCTGATGAGCGCAAACCTGAATGGTTCTGGCGCCACGCCCGTATTGGCAAATGGGGGCACATCAATCGAAAGTATTGATGTATATCCGGAGCAAAACGCCGTATACTTCGCTCAACCAAATGGTGTTTACCGGACGGCATTGGACGGAGTCGGTGGAAAGACTCAATTGTTTAGTGGCACGTATGTTACAAATGTTGCTGTCGACTTCGACATAACGCCTCCCGCATTTTATGCGCTTAGCCCTACCGATGGAAATACAAGCGTTTCGGTTTCAGCAAACCTCGTCTTAAGTTTTACCGAGGCGGTGAAACAATCAGCCACTACCGGAACCGCTGATGAAACTTCCTTTCGCATCTACCAAATGCCCGGCGATGTTTTAGTTGAAACCGTTAACCGCTCATCCGCTACGTATGCGGGCAATACAGTAACGATTGATCCTTCAATCACACTTGATTATTACACCGATTATTATGTGCTCGCTGGAAACAAGACAGTAAGTGATTACACAGATAATAACTGGATTGGTATTGTCCTGCCAACAGCCTGGAATTTTAAGACTGAAGTAGATGAAAGCGTGTTCTTCTCCAGGCAGAACGGAAATTGGAATAGTCCGTCCACATGGTCTCATGAAGGTCATAGTGGAGCTGCAGCTACGATAACACCGGGCACAGGTACCGATGTTATCATTGGGAATGGCCACACCGTTACGCTTACGAGTAACGCAGGCGTGGTGGCGAACACAACCAAAGGTACAGAGATAATGCCCGGTGCTACACTTGATGCGGCAGGATTTGGGCTTAGCGTCTGGGGTCGACTTGCCATTGACGGAACCCTGTTAAATGGAGGAATTCTATCGGGAATGTTCGACTTATATGCTGCAAGCGATATTCCCGTGTTCGATGAAATACATTATGGCGTTTCAGGTATGCCGGGTTCTGTCGCGGATGTTCATACGAATGTTGTTGCATTGAACGGAATTCAGT
>CAMLER010000578.1 GCA_946478915.1 uncultured Chryseolinea sp. | reverse complement strand
CTAGATGAGAATAAACTGGCCGACAAGATAAACCACGATTGGAAAAACCCTGAAAGCTACGACCCCCGCGACGGCTCCGTAGTCGACTGGTAACCCTGAACCTCATTCCATATTCCATATTCCCTATTTCTTTTCCTTTTCCCAAAGGCATGCCCACAAAAAACTACCGCTGGCTAATCGTCGCTCTTCTCTTTCTCGCCACTACAATCAACTACATTGACAGGCAGATTATCGGCCTTCTCAAGCCAATTCTCGAAGTTGAGTTTAGCTGGTCCGAGTCTGATTTTGCTAAAATCGTTGTTGCATTCACCGCAGCTTATGCTATCGGGTTATTACTTTTTGGAAGATTGATAGATCGCGTCGGAACAAAGATCGGGTATTCAATTTCGGTTGTGATTTGGAGTGCGATGGGCATGCTGCACGCTGCAGCGAGCACTGTTACCGGCTTTTCGCTGGCGCGTATTGGATTGGGCTTGGGTGAGGCAGGAAACTTCCCGGCGGCTATGAAGACCGTTGCTGAATGGTTTCCTAAAAAAGAACGTGCTTTGGCTGCGGGCCTTTTTAATTCGGGTACAAGCATCGGGGTAGTCATGGCGTTGTTAATAACGCCCTGGATACTCACTTCCTATGGATGGCACGAAGTTTTCCTCATCACTGGTGCCTTGGGGTTTGTATGGCTTGGGCTTTGGTTGTGGCTTTATGAGATACCTTCAAAACAAAAACGCTTGTCCAAAGCGGAGTTTCTGCTCATAACAGAAACCCCGGATGAGCATTCATCCGACAATGACAAAACGCCGACAAAATGGTTTCGACTATTCAGGTTCCCGCAGACGTGGGCATTCGTTTTTGGAAAATTTCTTATAGATCCTATTTATTGGTTCTTTTTATTCTGGCTCCCGTCATATTTCTCAACAACATTTGATCTTGATCTGACAAAGCCGAGCCTCGAGTTAATGATTATTTACTCTGCCACCACAATCGGGAGTATTTCCGGTGGATATTTTTCTTCTCATCTCATCAAGAAAGGTATGGCTGCACTACGGGCACGAAAGACGGTCTTATTAATTATAGCCTTTTTGGAATTGTCCATTATACTCGCACAATTTGTGACCAATGTTTGGGTAGCGGTCGCCTTGATTAGTGTAGCCGTAGCATTACACCAGGCGTGGGCAACCAATATCTTTACCACAGCCTCCGATATGTTTCCGAAGCAGGCGGTTAGTTCTGTGGTGGGTATTGGTGGAATGGCTGGGGCGGTGGGTGGTATATTCTTTCCCATGTTCGTCGGATACCTGCTCGATTCATATAAGGAAGCCGACAATCTTTCCGGTGGTTACAATATCCTTTTCACGATGTGTGGTATCACCTATTTAATCACATGGATGATAATTCACTTGTTGACCCGAAAGAGAAGCATAGTGACCCTTAAAGAGATTGTTTGAGTTTCTAAAATATTGTTGGTTCCTTTTACGGGGAGAATGTTCTCGCTTCGGACACTCTTCTCTCCAAATATTGTTGGTTCAAAACTGAGCTTACTTGCTGCTGAAAGGGTGCATTCTGGGCCATAGGGTCTAACCCTTGACGCAACTGTTCGAATAAAAGCCATTTCCTAACCCATTTTGGGTGGTAATTCCTCGAGTCATCGATCCTGGTTCGTCATGCATATGATCAGATATTGTCCACATCATTTCTCTTTTAACTTCCACCTAACTTTGCTTAATTCAAAAAAAATTACCGTATGATCCATCTCCGTTTTTCAGCCTTTGCGTGCTTTATAGTCGCGGCGCTGATGTTTGCCTGTACCGGCAAAACATCAGAATCCAATAAGGCCTTCCAAATTCCTGTTGAATACTATAAACTTAAAAACGGATTGAAGGTGATCTTATCACAGGATCATACCGCGCCTACCGTAGCCGTTGCAGTGTATTATAATATTGGATTTCGTATTGAACCAAAGAACAGAACCGGGTTTGCTCACCTCTTTGAGCACATGATGTTTCAGGGTTCAGAGAACCTGGGTAAAATGGAGTTTATAAAACTGGTTCAGCAAAACGGTGGTATCCTCAATGGATCGACTCGATTTGACTTCACGAATTATTTTGAAGTAATGCCGTCGCACAAACTTGAAACGGCGCTATGGGCAGAGGCCGACCGGATGAAAGGTCTGGACATTACGCAGGAGAATCTGACAAACCAGCAAGGCGTGGTAAAAAATGAAGTGAAGGTTAACGTCCTCAATCAACCCTATGGTGGTTTTCCATGGTTGGATATGCCTCAGTATGCCAACGAAAACTGGTACAATGCGCACAATTTTTATGGAGATCTCGCTGACCTCGACTCAGCGAAACTTGAGGATGTTGATAGTTTTTTCAAAACCTTTTACGCGCCGAACAATGCAGCGCTTGCAGTAGTTGGTGATTTTGAAATTGAAGATGCCAAGAAATGGATTGCACAATATTTCGAGGGTATCCCGTCGGCCACGCTTCCTCAACAGCCCGATATTTCTGAACCAAGGCAGGAACAAGAGAAAAGACACGTAAAGGAGGACAAGCTTGCAAACAAGCCCGCCATCGCTATTGCCTACAAGATGCCTGACAGAGGCACACCTGAATATTATGCTATGGGATTGATAGATCAAATCCTCCTTCAGGGCCAGGACAGTAAGCTCTTCAATAAGCTTGTACAGGAAAAGGGATATACAGGCAATGTAGACGGCGGCATAAATTATCTCGGCAACATGTTCAATTATAACGGACCTATGTTGTGGATGGCTGACCTTGTTCACGACGCCACTGTTCCTGCAGATTCTATCATCTGGGTTTTTGATGAAGCTATTGCCGAACTTGCTAATGTGACCCCGGAGGATACTGAACTGGCAATCGTCAAGTTGCGTTCGTCACTATATTCTGTATTGGGTGGTAACGGCATTGGCCGCGCCGACCTTCTCGCAACCTTTGCGCTATTCGATGACGATCCTTCGCGAATTAATTCGGTCGAAGCCGAATTTCGAAAGATCACACCAGACGTTATTAAAAAGGCCGTGGAAGAGTACCTCCGTCCGACAAACCGCACCATTCTAATTGTTGACCCTAAAGCTGCAGAACAATGAGAACTCTAAGAAATATCATAATTATCACCCTGGCCGCAGTTAGTCTTACTGCCTTTGCACAGAAACAAACTCCGCCTCCAGGTGGAACTCCAAAGGATTTTGTGATTCCAAAAAAGAAGGTCAACAACTTGAAGAATGGATTAAAATCCACTCTGGTGCAGTATGGTTCGGTCCCCAAGGTTAATGTCAACCTGATCATCAAGACAGGAAATGTGAATGAAGGACCGAATGAGGTATGGCTTGCGGATCTTACAGGGAACCTTATGCAGGAAGGAACAACCTCGATGGATTTTAAAACGATCTCGAGAAAAGTCGCAGCAATGGGAGGTGAAATTAATATTGGTGTTGGAGGTGACAATACATCGATATCCGGTTCAGTGCTTTCAGAGTTTGCCCCCGAACTTGTAAAAATTATAGCAGACGTTGTGATGAATCCTTCGTTGCCGGCCTCAGAGATAGAGCGGTTAAAAGGCGATTTGAAACGACAGTT
>CAMLER010000577.1 GCA_946478915.1 uncultured Chryseolinea sp. | reverse complement strand
AAGTAGAGCGTGCCTGACCTGATCAGTGCTGTCGAAAACAGCAAGTGTCCGAATGCGGTGGTTAGTAATCCAGCCATCATGTAAAAATTACCCCACGCGTCTAAAGCGATCCAATGCCAAACTAGAAAAAGGAAAGCAAAAATGAGATTTGTTTTGGTTACCCCTGCCTTATCAACAGTTCTCTTGAAGGAATAACCTCTGAATATTAACTCCTCCACGAGTACTGGCGGAATCAAAAGAAACAATCCGGTTGCAATTGAAAAGTAATTTACATTCTTATTTAACTGAACATGAATGTCATTACTGGTCATTTGGATGACGAACAATAAAATAAAGAAAAGGCATCCGAGCGCAATACCGAGCACGAGGAAGGAAATATTTCTTCTGTCAAAATCGAGACCCAGTTCCGTGAACCTCGTTCCGTCACACTTGTAAAGCATTCTCGTAAGCAGCAACAAAATTATCGCCGATATAGAAATTCCTATGGTTTGATGGACAAAAAGGCCCAAAAGGAATGGAACTGAAACGAACATTAGAAATATCACGGATAGAAATAGCCATGTTTTTGTAGGATATCGGGCGAAGGCTTGACTCATAGTTGCATGGATCGTCGCGGGCAATATAGTATCTTGGAGACCTCGGCAGCACGCCACATCCTGAATGACGCAGAGATGTCGGCAAATGTCATATCGCTTATCTATGGAATATTGGGACAAAGAAAAAATTGCCAGGCTCTTAAGGGAAAGCCGAATCAATAAGGGGTACACCCAGCAGGAACTATCTGAGATCGCAGGAGTGAGTCTCAGGTCTGTCCAGCGGATTGAAAATGCCGAAGTGATACCAAGAATGCATACGTTGAAAGTACTATCTCGTCATCTGGGATTTCCAGCAGAACTCCGAGATTACAATCAACACGCCGGAAATGTCGACGCTAACGATCAAGTGGCTACGTCTATTCAAAACAAAAAGTCGCTGTTAACGCCGCTAAACCATAGACAGCGGATTATACTTTCTCTTGGTGTGGGCGTTATTATTGCGCTGCTTATTCTGGCATTTATCGCCCAGTCTCACCGTTTTCCTGAGACCGATTTTGAATTACTGTTGCTACTGGCCGGTACAACCTGCTTTTATATCGTAACGCTGCTTTTTATCTGGAAGTGAATAACGGCGATGACCATACTCGGCAATTACAGGTTTGCCTTACGGCTTGGCCAGGAAAAACTGAATTTTTCCACTGCAGTGATTTGAAGATTTTGGCCTAATAGCGCTCATCAGGTTGTTCGGAAAATAATAAACCGCTAGATTGATACAAGATGGATTGTCGTCACCGACAAAGTGAGCAGTTAGCACAAAAATAAAAGTACGCTCATGAAAACCGTATTGCTGCCTCTCTTATTTATTTGGGCGACCTACTGCATAGGCCAACCAATCAATACATCTGGCAATCTCAATCTGGGCTTTGAGAATAATCCGGATGGCGGTCAGTTACCAGAGCATTGGTTCCAGTGGGGATCAGGTTACAAGATTTCTGTTGACACAGATATCAAAAAAGAGGGAAAATTCTCTGCTTTGATCGAGCCGATAGGAGTACGATCGCCCGGAACTTTCGGATGTATTGCGATGGGAATTCCCGCAAAGTACGATGCCAGAGAAATTGAATTGCGGGCCTTCATGAAGTTTTCGGATGTAACGCAGGGAGCAATTGGGTTGATGATCAGAATGGACGGAGAAGAAGGAATCGAGGGCTTTGAAAACATGCATGGAAGAAATATCCAAGGCACGCAAGATTGGACGCAATTTTCTGTCAAAATACCCTATGCTGAAAATGCAAAGACAATATATATCGGAGCTATCCTATCGGGAACAGGAAAGCTTTGGGTAGATAACATGCAGATACTGCTCGATGGTAAGGACATTAGTACCGGTAAACCTAATAAGCCAAGACAATTCAAAGCTGACCTGGACCAGGAGTTTGTCAACGGGTCAGGAATCGAATCAATACCTCTAACAAATGATAGGACAAACGATCTTCAATTGCTTGGCCAGGTGTGGGGGTTTCTAAAATACTATCATCCCACTGTTGCAGCAGGTGAATACAATTGGGATTACGAATTGTTCAGGATATTACCCCAAGTAATAACATCGAAGAATACAACGGAGCGGAATAAGATTTTGTACGAATGGGTAAAACGTGTAGGCATTGAGTTCCCTCGTGGAAATAAGACGGTGACGGATTCCATTAAGTTGAGACCGGATTTCTCGTGGTTCAAAGAATCCATCCTGGGCGCTGAGCTCTTTTCATCATTGAATGCGATTAAGGACTGCGAACGTCCCGGGACAAACTACTACGTTTCCATGGCCGCCGGTGTGGGCAATCCCTATTTTAAAAATGAAATGCGGTTCGCCTCAAGGTCATATCACGATATTGGCATTCGTTTGTTGTGCCTCTATCGTTACTGGAATATTATCAACTATTTTTTCCCATACAAGAATCTGATTGAGGAAGATTGGAACGATGTCTTAAAAGAATATATACCAAAGATCATAGATGCAAATGATGAACTCACGTACAAACTTACAGTGTTGTCATTGATCGGAAGAGTTCACGACACGCATGCGAACATCTGGGGTGAGGAGTACGTACTGGACAATTTCAAAGGATTAAGACATTCCGCGCTTGTAGTTACGTTTGTAGAAGAGAAAGCTGCTGTGACTGGATACTATGATAAATCGTTGGGTGAGAAAACCGGTATCAAAGTTGGTGATGTTATAAATAAAGTCGACGGCAAGACCATTGATGAAATTGTGAAAGCAAAGATCGATATTACTCCCGCCTCAAATTATCCAACGAAACTGAGAGACATTGCAAGCGACCTGTTGAGATCAAATAAAACAACAATCGATGTCAGCTTTTGGAATGGGTCGGAAGAGAAGATGAGCACTATTGAAACATTTGGCCGCCACGAAATCAACATATATTCCAGGTTTAGCAGGAGGGACACTTGTTATAGAAGACTTGATCCGGATATTTCATATATCTATCCGGCAACATTAAGAAACGAATTCCTTCCCGAGATTATGAACGAGGTAAACAAAACGAAAGGCCTTATCATTGATTTTCGCTGCTATCCGTCAGACTTCATCGTATTTACATTGGGTGCTTACCTGCTTCCTTCGCCTAAACAATTTGTGAAATTTTCAAACGGAAGTGTAAGAATGCCTGGTCTCTTTACCTACACCAGTCCGCTTTCAGTCGGAAGAATAAACCCGGAATATTATAAAGGAAAGGTAGTAATCATTATAAATGAAACCACTCAAAGCTCCGCTGAATATCAAACTATGGGGTTGAGCACTGCGCCTGGCGCAACCGTTATTGGAAGCACAACAGCTGCAGCGGATGGCAATGTATCGAAAATTGTATTGCCTGGTGGGATAGAGACCAAGATAAGCGGAATAGGCGTTTACTACCCTGACGGCAAAGAGACGCAAAGGGTTGGAATCGTTCCTGACATAGAGGTCAAGCCAACGATCAAAGGAATTCGTGAAGGGCGCGATGAGTTGCTGGAGAAAGCAATCGCAATCATTAGCGAAAACTGAGTTTGCTTATTC
>CAMLER010000576.1 GCA_946478915.1 uncultured Chryseolinea sp. | reverse complement strand
GTCGGTTTTCTCAACTCTGCGGTCAGGAACAGGATTTTTCTTGGCAAAATTTAAAACGTCGTTCCAGTTCAAGGTAGAAGATTTAGACTTAAAATTTATTTTAATGAAAACATCCCAATACAAATAAAGTTCATCAATAACAGCCACCAATCCAATCTCCCAATTTTCTAATTTTCCAATCTTCAATACCTTTACCTCGACAAAATAGCCATTAGTGGAATCAATCAAGAAATTCAATCCCAAGAGCGTTCAAACCAGGTTTCAAAATCTCTTCGATACTCAACCTATTGTAGTTCGCTCGCCTGGAAGAATCAATTTTATCGGGGAGCACACTGACTACAACAATGGATACGTGATGCCCGCGGCAATAGACAGGCAAATCGTTGCTGCAGTCGATTTCGCCATTGATCAACACTCAACTCTTTATTCGGTAAAACACAACGAGTTTTTTTCATTTCATACCAGCGACCCTGCTCGGGTGAAGTCACCGCTATGGGCAAACTACCTCCTTGGCGTGGTTAAGAAGTTTTCGGATGAAGGATATGTAGTAAAAGCATTCAATTGCGTAATCGATGGCGATGTTCCGACAGGTGCCGGACTCTCCTCTTCCGCTGCTCTGGAGTGTAGTTTTGCATATGCGCTAAACCATCTTCATGGGCTTGATATTCCGAAACTTAAATTGATCCAGATCGCTCAATGGGCAGAACACAACTATGCAGGGGTAATGTGCGGAATCATGGACCAATTTGCCAGCATGATGGGTCAACAGGGCCATGCTTTCGTGCTCGACTGTCGCTCGCTGGAGTATAATTATTTTCCAGTCGACCTATCTGAAACTTCCATTATACTTTGTGATTCTATGGTAAAACATTCTCTTGCCAGCACCGAGTACAATACCCGGCGAAGGGAGTGCGAAGAGGGTGTAAGCATTCTCAGGAAATATTATCCAGAGGTTCATAGTTTGCGCGATGCAACGATGCAGATGTTGGAGGATCATTCAGCTGCCTTTCCACGCAAAGTTTATGACCGTTGCAGTTATGTAATACAGGAAAATAAACGAGTGCTCGACGCATCAAGAGACCTCAATAACCGGGATCTCATCTCATTTGGCAAGCGTATGTATGAAACCCATCACGGTCTTTCTGAATTATATGAAGTCAGTTGTGATGAGTTGGATTTCCTCGTCGGACAAGCAAGAGGAATACCGGCAGTGCTGGGAGCACGCATGATGGGAGGTGGATTCGGAGGTTGTACCATAAACCTGGTCGTAAAAAAAGACTCAGCTGATTTTGTGAGAAAGATAACCGACGCCTATCGCAGCCGCTATAACGTGGAGATGATGGTTTATGATGTCTCTATCAGCAATGGGACGGGCTTAGTTTCTTGAAAGTAGGAACGCCACTACCTCCGGGGTTGCAATTTCAGTAATTTATACGCGATATTACGGTTGATTTAAAACTTACCCAATTTCGTCGAAATGAAAAAATACAATCTGTACCTGGTTCCATTCCTTTGTTCACTATGTTTCATAGCATGTCAACCGAAGCAGCAGGAATCGTCGGATACTTTATCGATGGACTCACTTGAAACCCCCGAAGCTATGATCAGTCGCACCTCGTTTGGCAAACTCCAGGACGGCACCGAAGTATCGTTGTATACCCTAACCAACACCACGGGTACAAAAATGACCGTAACGAACTACGGTGGAATAATAGTCTCGTTGCTTATCGAGGACAAAGAAGGAAATTTTGAAGATGTTGTTTTGGGATTCGATTCCCTTTCTCAATATGAAAAATCAAATCCTTTCTTTGGGTGCATTGTTGGCCGGTATGGCAATCGTATCGCAAAGGGCAAATTCAAACTGGATGGACAAACCTATAGCCTCGCCATCAACAACGATCCAAACCACCTCCATGGCGGGCTGAAAGGTTTTGACAAAGTTGTTTGGGACGCCGAAGATTCTAGCGGGCCGAATGGAGCCGTCCTGAAATTAAAGTACACCAGCAAAGACATGGAGGAAGGATATCCCGGAAATCTTGCGACAGAAGTAACTTACACGCTTACCAACGACAATGAGGTAAAGATAGATTATAAGGCTACGACGGATAAGAAGACCGTTGTGAACCTTACTAATCACAGCTACTTTAATTTATCAGGCAACACAAAGTCGGATATTTTGGAGCATGAATTAACAATAGCCGCATCCAAATTTTTACCGGTTGACAAAACCCTGATACCCACGGGTCAGCTTCAGGATGTAAAAGGCACCCCCTTTGATTTTACCAAGCCATTCGTTGTCGGGGCCAGAATAAACGATAGTCATCCACAGCTGCAACACGCAGGTGGATATGATCATTGCTGGGTCTTCGATAAGCTGAGTATTAATGCTCCCGCAGCAACTTTATACGATTCGGCCAGCGGGCGTTTTATGGAAATGTTCACCACAGAGCCCGGGGTTCAATTCTATTCCGGAAACTTCCTGAACGGTTCGCTCACTGGAAAATTTGACACTGTCTACAAGAAACGGATGGGACTTTGCCTTGAAACTCAACATTTTCCCGATTCTCCAAACAGACCGTCTTTTCCCACCACCGTTCTTAATCCGGGTGATGTTTACAAATCACAGACTGTTTATCGGTTCTCTGTAAAATAGTTCGGTAACTACTTTTTAATTCATTAAACCACTTGGCGAGGCCGCTCAATCGCCCGCTTTGTTACGCTTTGACGCTATTGGGCGTCATGCATTTTGTTGCATCTTTACAAATCTGAACATTAAACCAAGGGGAAAGAATTGCATGTGGTCAAATTTTCATACACACTGCGACTATTGTGATGGCAAAGGGTCTATGCAAGAGTATGTCGATCAGGCGAAACAACTTGGTATGCTAAGCCTCGGCTTCTCGTCGCATGCACCGGTGCCATTTGATACAAAGTGGTGTATGAAATCGGAACGCTTGGACGAATACTGTAAATCGATCAAGGCATTCAAACACGCTACTAAGGGTATTGATATCTATTCAGGACTTGAAGTTGATTTTATTCCTGATGTGACTTCGCCGAATAATTTTAGCAACCTGGTAGACTACACCGTTGGGTCCATACATTTTGTAGACCAACTTCCCGATGGAACTTGGTGGGAAATTGATGGAGCACATGCATTGTTTCTGGATGGGCTTAAGGCAATTTTCAATAATAATATCCAGTCTGCAATTGTCCGCTATTTTGAGCTTACCAGGGAGATGATCTCTACCTCTTGCCCAACCGTTGTAGGACACCTTGATAAAATCAAAATTCAAAACGTGGAGGGGAAATTTTTTAGTGAAAGCGAATCCTGGTATCAGCAGGAAATTAAGAAGACAGTCGACCTGATCGCCTCAATAGGCGCTATTGTGGAGGTCAACACCCGCGGCATTTACCAAAGGAAATCAGATACCACATACCCCAGCCCATGGATATTGTCATATATCCATAAAAAAAATATTCCTGTTACTATCAGCAGCGATGCCCATCATCCGAAGGACCTCGTCACACAATTTTCGGACACGGCCCTGATGCTTCATAACATAGGTTTCAAAAGCCTGTCGATTTTGTCAGAAGGCAGCTGGCAACC
>CAMLER010000575.1 GCA_946478915.1 uncultured Chryseolinea sp. | reverse complement strand
TCGAAATGATCGCGTGCCATGTACAGATCTATCCCATCGTTGACACGGTTTCCAGCTTCGAACATGCTAAAGACTTCAGCAGTGTAGACTTTCTCATTGCCAAAAGCCTTTACAGCCTGCTTCATTTTTTCCATATGACTGTTCGCCATTTCCGACTTCCAAAGCATATACCGATCAAGTTTTTCCGGCGCAGCATCAGAAGTGGGCAATTGTTCACCCGCGGCTTTCCTAAATAATTCCGCACATCGATCGCAGTAACAAATTCCCTGCACACCAATACTATTGTGCCAGATCCCATCAATATGATATTCGGAAATGATGTGTCTGACAAATGCTGTTGCATGTTCATTGCGATGATACCCGGAATAACAGGAGGCGTACAATTGAGGACGTGTGTAAGTGAGCTGCCTGGGCTTACGCTGTTCGTCAAGGCTAAACCATTGAGGAAATTTCTTGAAGATCTTTTCCTCAACTCCTCTGAAATCCACCCTTGCTATAACGCGGATATTGGCATCGTGGCACGCCTTGGTGATCTCTCTCAATATATCGCGCTTGCCCATAAAAGAATTGATATTAGCAGCCGGCAAGCTATTCTGGAAAAAATCTACAATACCGCCGCCGTTTACTATCAGTGTATTGCATCCGGTCTTTTCCATATATGCCACCACTGACTTAGCATCATAGTTTGATGCGTCGGGTTCTCTCAATACTGTTTGCAGGATCCGCAAAGGTTTCTCGTACCAGTAGAGGTTACGTTGGACGTCATCAGCCTTCGTATATGAATGGGATAAGGGGGATAAAACCATTCCACCGGCAACCACAGATGTTTGGTGAATAAATTTTCGACGGTTCATACCGAAAGTTAATAATCAGAACGGCAATCGCAGAGGTTCTTCTTAACTTTGGCAAAAGACGGAAACTATCCTACAGCAATCTCAAGGAAGCTATCCTCTGCAAAATACTTATTTGCAATGGTGATAAGGTCTTCGGAGGTGATCGCATTGACACGATCAATCATTTGCTGATAATAACCGGAAGGCAGGTTAAAGAGCACGATGTTCTTGATCTTGTCTGCATGAGCAAATGAAGTAGTGATCTCAAGCTGCAAATTGCCAATAAAGTGGTTGCGCGCGATGTCCAATTCCTCGTCATCCACTTTTTCGATTCGGAGGCGTTTAAGCTCGTTTGCAATTTCCTGAAAAGCGATGTCAAGATTCTCACGATTCACATCGGCGCCAATGGCCAGGTAACTATCGTTCTTCAAAGCATGAAGAGAGGAAGAGATGCCATACGATAATCCCTTATCCTCGCGGATATTTTTCATCAATCTCGATCCGAAATATCCTCCGAGAATATGATTTAAGAATAATGCATCGACATAATCGATATGCAACCTTGACATGGCCTTCTTACCGAACCTGATCGAAGATTGAACACTGCCCTCTTTGTAAACAATTTCTCTACCATGGACAGTTGCTGCCCCACTGAAATTGTTCGGCTGCACATTATTATTTCTAAACGAACCAAAGGTTTTGTTGACAAAAGCCACGTTTTTATCAGAAACTCTTCCAGACACAAATAAAGTGGCCCGATCAAATCCCTCAGCATAATGTTGCGAAACTGATTGGACGTTGATCGCTGTCAGGTCCGGTTCATCCACTTCCCGACCATACGGATGCGTTTCGCCGAACAACTTACTTCGCAGCTGTCTCGAAGCCAGATAGCTGGTCTTTTCATAATTTACTTTCAGATTCTGCAGATAAATCGATTTCATCAAGTCAAGCTCAGACTCAGGCAGTACCGAATCCGTTAGCATCTCGAAAAGCAAGTCGATCGCAGACTGAAAATTTTTGTTTAAAATATAAAGCGATATTGAAGCATGGTCGAACGTCGGCTGAATTTCAAGGTGTGCACCATAACTGTCGAGCATTTCTGCAATTTCAAAACTCGATTTTTTCCGAGTTCCTTTTGATAAAAGGTTTGCCGTAAAATACGAGACCCCTGGTGTTTTCTCCGCCCAGCGTCCAGAAGGGAAGACAATTTCAACTTTGCTTACTTCTTGCGTTCCACCGAGAACAAAATAAGCTTCCGCCCCGTTTTTCAGGATTTCCTTTTCAGGTCGTATGAGTTCGAAAGTGTTGCTTCGGTTAAAAGGAGGAGCGATGGTTCTGTCTAGCATCAGGGATTGTCGGTAACAGATTCTTGATTTGCCGGATTCTCACCAATATTAAAGTGCAAAGTAAAACGCAACGTCTCGGCTAAAGGATGTTCGCGTTTGGCAGTCGGCACAAGGTACGCGACATCAATACCAAATTTATTTTTGTGGAACCCAAGTCCGATCGTCATATATTTTCGATTCCCTTTGGTTTTCGCTTCGTTAAAATATCCAAGGCGTGCAGCAAACATACGGTTGTACCAGTATTCAATTCCTATAGACGTCATCACCTCATCGATCTCTTCGCTAAATCCATTTGGTGCATCACCGAAGGAACTGAACATTGCATTAAGAACAGACCGGTTTGGATCTTTACCTTTAACGATGTCACCTGTCACAGAATCACGGAGAGGTGGGCTGGGAACCATCAGCTTGTTAAAGTCCAGAATAAACGTCAACGAATTATACGGATCAAGTTGGGTAGTAAGCGCCGACCCTATCCGAAAATTTGTTGGAAGAAAATCTTCATTGTTGTTATCGGTGTAGGTAAGTTTGGCGCCGATATTGGTAATAGTAGCACCGAAAGAAAGAGTTGATAATTTCTGCCAACGGAGTTCTTTAGTGTAGTAAAGTCCTATGTCCGCTGCAACACTTTTACCTGGCTTGGCATCTATTGTGGCACTCGTGCCCGTTAAGTTTGAATATATATATCGAGCCGAAATTCCAATTCCCAGGTTGTTTGATAGTTGCCGGGAATAAGTAGCATCAAAAGAGAAATCGCGTGGGTTGTATTCGCCGCTGATGTCACTTATTAGGGGACCATCGCGAAAAGTAACATCGCCCATATCAAAATACTTTAACGCTACAGCGACCGCCTGTTCTCTCGATATCTTATAATAGCCAGTCAGATAAGTGATCGACATATCATTTACGATCTTACCTAACCATGGTGTATACGATGCCGAAGCGCCATATTTGGTGGGAAGAAATACTAATTTGCCAGCATTCCAATAGGCAGCATTTGCATCAGGCATTGTGGCAACCCCTGCATCCCCCAATGCTGCATGCCTGGCGTCCGGCGAAATAGCCAGAAAGGGTACAGCAGTGGTGATGGCTGTCTCTTGTCCTAGAAGATTTGCTTGAGAAAATGCGTTTTCCGTGGCTAACCCCACAGCAATGGCAACCAGAATAAGGCGATAATACATCAATGTGTTTTTCAAAGGCTCAAAGATAATTAATTCACAACAATTAGTTTGGCAACGCGCTCAGTTTTAGACCCATTCGTTAATGAACGCACTATTAAACGGGCTAGGTATAATCCGCCCGGTAGTTTTTTTTCAAAATCATACAGGTTGTTTATTTCGCCTAAATCTACGCGATATGAGCTTTCGGGAATGTCATACTGATATGTCTTCAATTGGATTCCTCCGGCGCTGAAAATGGTAAGTTGTGCCTCAAGGTCGTCTCCCGAACGA
>CAMLER010000574.1 GCA_946478915.1 uncultured Chryseolinea sp. | reverse complement strand
ATCAAGGAGATCAATTCTCAATTGTTTAAAATTTTTCTATTTCTTGAGGTGACCTTAATGCTGTAAGTGTAATCTACCCATCGGATTCTAGCGCTCCTCTCGGCGTTGGCAAAATGATTTTACACCGAGACCTACTTCAAGCCTATGACCAGGATTCAGATTGGCAAGCATATACTACCAATGCACGCTGCCGCAATTGTACTTTTGATGCTCGTTTTTGTTGATTCTGTTGCACAAAACAGAGCGGCAGAATCAATTCTTCCAGTAAATCTGGCGTGGAGTGAAGGCAGTATTCTTACCAACGAAGGAACAGAACTTTTTGGGCTGCTGCGTTACAATGATAAGAGTGGGCTGTTATCATATGAGAATGGGAACAGAAGCAGCACCTATACTGCACGTGGTGTCGTCGCATTTGAGTTTTTTGACGAGATCATCAACAAACAGCGCATGTTTTACTCTTTTCCTTATGAGGATAATCAGGGTATAAAGAGACCACTTTTTTTCGAGGTCTTATTAGAGTTTAAAGATTTTGCTGTTCTCTCAAAGGTTGATCCCATCGACATCGCTCACAAAGCTGTCGGCACACCCGGAGGCTTAAATCCCGCTACAGGTACACTTACACATGGCGACTATTATGGTACGTCGATTGAAATCTCCCAGACTGAAACAATTTATTTAATGGATTCGGAAACAAATATCAAACCTTATGTGCGAATCGTGGAGACGGACATCGACGGTGTTTTCTACGACCGGACGAAGACAAAGAATAAAATACTCGACAAAGAGGTATTGGAAGAATTTGTAGGACAACAAATGAACGATAAGCTTGAACAATATGCTAAGCAGCATAACCTAAGCTTTAAGGATAAGAGCGACTTGCTAAACATACTTCAGTATTACCGCGAGCAGGCCGAATGATATGATCCAATTATTATGGTGATTTCCGCACCCCTGGCATCGTAACCAGGCAATAAACGGGAGTTCGCCGGCTCAGTTTTTATATGTATTTTTACTCGTGCTATTTTGATCAACAACCTCACTTGAGGTGACTGAGTCATACATACAATTGAATTTACGAGCTTATATGAACTATACTGAAAACTTTGAAGGCATCAAGATCGATGTCCAGGCGGTGGATATTACAATTGAAAATGCATTGCAGAAAGAAATCAGAGATGTGCTGGTTTTATTGCGGAAGCATATTTCGGAGATAAACTTCGTGGACGTTTATTTCAAAGAGGAAAAAAAACAATCCACCAACCCCCGCACGCTTAGTATTAGACTTGGTATTCCAGGAAAGGACGCGTTCGCCTCCGACAGCGGAGATAATTGGTTTGTTCTGATGAAGAGTGTTGAAGAAAAGCTGAGGCGGCAACTTGAAAAGAGATAATACTTATCCAGCCAGGGACAATATTTTTATTAAACCTACCTGTATTTGTCTACTGCAATGGATTTGTTGAATTTCAGCATGTTGCGTATATATATACAGTTGAATTAGACGCAGTTCATTTCCCGTAAATTTCTTTCCAATTGTTTTTCATGTCGACGATAAGCCAATTCTTTTTTGGAGCATCATCAAGTCCTCTTTCCAAACGGCCTATAGGGGAGTTACGATCATAAGCCCACTCACGCGCTGCGTCTGTATGGTGCACGATCATTCCAAAACGAGGTCCGTTTCCAGCAGTGGTCCACTCTAACATAGCGTAGTCCCCATCCGAATTACCGGCAGTGAAAATTGGACGTTTACCGATAAGCTGATAGATAGCAACCGGCTTTCCCTCTTTATCATCATAATAATTAAGTTCAGGAAGTTTTTTTAGGATAGGTGTACCGTTGTTCACTTCGTACGCCACCTTGCCCGAACTTCCCACTACCTGGTTTGGCGGAATGCCATATACATCTTCGGAGAATACACGCATAAAATCAACTCCGCCACCAGATACTATGAATGTTTTATAGCCTTTCGACCTTAAGTAGGCCAATAGTTCGATCATTGGCTTATAAACCATCTTATCGTAGTGTCGTCCGGTCTTGGGATGTTTTGCAGTTTTTAGCCAGTCTTTAACGATCACCTCGAATTCATCGGTCGACAATCCTGAGTGCGTTGCGAGAACGATTTGCAACAAGCTTTTTTCTCCACCAGATAACGCAGTTTTGAGATCTCCCTGTAACAATGCCTGAAAGGGTTGCGTCGTCTTCCACTCCGGGAATTTGGGGGCAAGCGCCTTTACCCGATCAATGGCAAACGCGAACTGGAAGTATATCGGCTGCTCTGCCCACAAGGTACCATCATTGTCGAAGCATGCGACACGATCTGTGACCGGTACAAAATCTTTATGCCCCTCTGTTGTAGTATTGTTTATAAAAGTAAGGATTCTTGTTTTCACTGGACCATCAATCCATGAGGGAAGGGGATCAGGTGAGACGTTTGGCCGCTTTACAGTTTGTTGTGCGTAACTAATGCCGTCAACGACGATCATGAATAATAGCAGCGCAAAAACATTTTTTCTATATCGCATCTGACTTTCAAATCTTATTTTCACAAAGTGCCAATCTGCATAACCAGTACGTGGTGCAATTTAGTTGACCGGTGCGTACGCGAATAGACGATACCGTTCAATTCCAAAATGTCGGAAGACATCATCTGTAATATTGGACGCTTGCGTCTAAACCTGGTAAATAGTAATTACTAAAATTGAAGGTTGATTTTGGCGAGAAACACTCACTCGGTGGGACAACCGTATTGTGAATAAAGAAGAATAAATCACAATGCCATGTTCGTGCTTTGTCCGGTTTGCGAATTCTTTAGATCCTTGATTTATGTTGCGAGTTACTGCACCACATAGTACTGATTCTCAAGCTGACAATTTACCCTTTCAAGCACAATCATTAGAAGCGACTGAATTTTGTCACCGGAAAATGACAATGGATCTGCTGATTTTCTCTTTACAATTATCGTGGTCAAAAGAGCCATCCAGTTTCTTGACGAACGGTGGCGTAGTGAAGGGCCTGTAAAGGAGGACGAATTTGTAGCACTAAAAATCTCCGAGAGTGAATTAAAGGTAACGGCATTTCGAAGGCATCAACCATAAACTGTTCAAATGAAAAAAGCAAAAAACACTTTCATCCTCACGGTGCTCAGGTGCATTGTGGCGATCCTGCCTGGAGTGCTTGGGATTTCCCATTCACTCGCACAGGCAAAGAAACCAAATATCCTGGTAATTTTTGGCGATGATATTGGGTATTGGAATGTTAGCGCCTATAACCACGGCATGATGGGATATCGAACGCCGAATATTGACCGTCTCGCAAACGAAGGCGCGATTTTCACGGATCACTATGCGCAGCAATCATGCACGGCGGGTCGCGCAGCTTTTATTACAGGTCAGTCCTGCTTTCGCACGGGTTTGTTAAAGGTTGGATTGCCAGGAGCGAAGGAAGGTCTTTCTCCAAAGGATCCGACGCTTGCTGAATTGCTCAAACCCCACGGATACGCTACTGGTCAGTTTGGAAAGAACCACGTCGGTGATAGAAATGAATACCTTCCAACAGTTCACGGCTTCGATGAATTCTTTGGAAACCTGTATCACTTAAATGCCGAAGAGGAACCTGAGAACCCTGATTATCCAAAGA
>CAMLER010000573.1 GCA_946478915.1 uncultured Chryseolinea sp. | reverse complement strand
CCAACCTCGGATAACGGATAACGATTAACGAATAACGTTTAGGCTACAGGCTGCTTCTGTATCGCTTTAATCAACTCTTTTTCATTCGTAAGATCCAGCCTTAAGGGAGTTATAGAGACAAATCCCTGATCGATAGCCCATCGGTCGGTTCCTTCTTCAGCCGGTTCTAAGGGCACCACAGTAAACCAATAATGCTTGCGGCCAAGGGGATCAGTACCGGGAACAACCTTGCCATCATATTGCCTCACCGATTGACGAGTCCACCGTATGCCTACTGGTTTTTTTGGAAAATTGACGTTGATAAGTTTTAAGTCGGGGTTCTCAAGAAGCAATTTCAAAGTTTTTTCGACATAAGGTTCCAAAGCTGCAAAATCGGGTTCTGACTTTCCAGCCGGGGTGCTCAGTGCAATTCCCCTCATTCCTAAAAGTACGGCCTGTTTAGCTCCAGCAAGGGTTCCAGAGTGCCACATTGAATTTCCGAGATTTGCACCCATATTTATTCCAGATAGCACAATGTCCGTTTGAGAGAGGTGCGACCCTAGTGCCACACAGTCAGCAGGAGTTCCATTGACGCGATAAGCTTCAAGATTTCCAAAATTTATTGGCGACTTCTTATAAAACAAGGGTCGTGACGCTGTGATTGCGTGTCCCATGGAAGATTGTTCAACGTCCGGGGCGACAACTCGGACTTCCCCGAAGCGAGAAGCGATCCTTGCTAGCGCGGCAATACCTGGACTATAAATACCATCGTCGTTCGTTACAAGAATTTTCATGGAAGCATCAGATTACATTTTCGTGCCATTCGTTTTGGAATTGGGCGCTTAATTGCATTCAACACTCAAAAAAATCCCATTCATGAAGGTTGCACAGGTTTTACACAATCCATCCGCTGGTGACGGCGAAAATTCCGATAAAGAATTGATTACTGCCATTGAGGCAGAAGGCTACAAGTGTAGCTATTTATCCACAAAAGATAAAAACTGGGAGAAAAAGGACTTGGATCAAATCGCATCGAAAGATGTAGACTTTGTCGTAGTCGCCGGTGGCGATGGCACCGTTCGCAAGTTGGCCCACGAACTACTGGATCGAAAACTTATCGATAAAAAATTACCGATAGGTCTGATTCCTCTTGGTACTGCAAACAATATTGCCAAGACGCTCGGCATCCGCGGTGAGCCCGAAGAAATAATCCGTGGGTGGAGGGAACATGAAATTAAGAAATTTGATGTCGGTAGAATTGAGGGAATCAAGAAGCACAAATTCTTTATTGAAAGCTACGGCCACGGCGTTTTCCCTCGATTAATGAAGGAAATGAAGAAACTCGACAAGAGTCAATTTGAAAGTCCTGAGCAAAAAATCACCACAGCGTTACAACTGCTTTATCATATAATCAATAATTATAAACCAAAAATTTGCAAGCTCAACATCGATGGAAAAGATTACACGGGCAAATTTCTGTTGGTTGAGATCATGAACACTAGTTCAATTGGGCCTAATCTCCAATTAGCTCCTTTCGCTGACCCAGGTGATGGATTTTTTGAAGTTACTTTGATAACTGAAAATCAACGGCAGGAATTTGCTTCATACGTCAAGGGCAAATTGGAGGGCAGGGAAGAGGCTCCGTTTTTCACTGCATTCAAAGCGAAAAAGCTCCAGATCTTTTGGGAAGGCACTGCGCTTCACGCGGATGATGAACATATCTTACTGGATGACCCAACGGATGTTCTAATAGAAGTTCAATCTGGATTGCTTGAATTCTTGGTGCCAGCTTCAAAGTCGAAGATCCACTAAATCGCCGACGAAATTAACAAACCTTTCTGCGCGCTGTGCATTTCCCTTGAGGGAGATTTTTTTGACAACTATAATTTCCCTGTGGAGAAAATTACCCAGGTGCGCGTTCTTTTGTTGTTCTCGCCAAGACTAGATATCAAAATTTGGTGGCAAGGAAATTGGAATCAATAATCCGTCATTTCAACCCCGAAAACTATGATAGCAAGAGATGGAAAATGCGTGAGTTTGTGGCAGGATACTGTTCACCCAAAACAACAGTCGTCAACCGGTCATGGAAATACCGTTTATGATGTAGCGATCGTCGGTGGAGGAATCACTGGTATTACTCTAGCCTTATCGTTACAAAAGCAAGGTAAGCGATGTATTGTATTAGAGGCACGAAACCTTTGCTTTGGTACCACAGGCGGTACCACTGCCCATATTAATACCGTCATGGACAATCCTTATTCCAGTATGATTAAGGATTTCGGACTGGAAGGGGCGCAAGTAGTTGCAAGAGCAGCCAATGAAGCGCTTAACTTAATTGAGTCTAATGTTGCTGAGCATAACATCGACTGCGGTTATAAAAGAGAAGTTGCGTATCTGTTTTCTCAGGACGACAAACAGACTGAAGAGTTAAATGAAATTTACGCCGCTTGTAATGATGTTGGTGTGAGGGCCGAGGTTACGCCGGGAATTCCAGTTCCGATAACTTTCCAGAAGGCAATTCAAATTCCTGGCCAGGCGAAGTTTCACCCGACGCGATATGTTTTCGGGCTCGCCAAGGCATTTGAGGAGGTTGGTGGGGTAGTTTTGGAGCAATGTCGCGTTACGGATGTTGAAGAGGGGGAAATCATAACCATTAAATCAACGATCGAAAATTTTCAGGCTCGGGCGCTTGTATACGCGACGCATATTCCTCCAGGAATAAATCTATTGCACCTGCGTTGCCCGGCGTATCGCAGCTATGCAATGGCGGTGAAACTCCGGGATCAGGAGTATCCGGAGGGATTGATTTATGATATGTATGATCCATACCATTACTATCGCACTCAGGAAATTGATGGACAAAAATACCTGATCGTTGGGGGTGAGGACCACAAGACGGGCGAGAATTCAAATACAAACAAGTCGTTCTTGCAGTTGGAAAGTCACATTCGTTCACATTTCAATGTTGAAGAGATTTCTCATCGATGGTCGTCGCAATTTTTTGAACCTGTCGATGGACTGCCTTATATCGGAAAATTACCTGGCGCTGGTGAAAATATTTATGTGGCTACGGGCTATGGAGGAAATGGGATGACGTATAGCCATGTCGCGGTGGCAGAACTCTCTGAATTGATCCTCATGAAACAGAGCAAATACGACGAAATTTTTAGCCCAGGAAGAGTCAAACCTGTAGCCGGATTCAAGGAATTTGTAAAACACAACACGGATGTGGTCGGCCAGTTTATAGGGAAGTGGTTCGCGACAGAAAGGCTGGAGCAACTTTCAGCTTTATCTGCAGACGAAGGTAAAGTAGTGAAGCTGAACAACGAGACAATGGCTTTATATAAAGATGAAGTCGGCGCACTCCACGCTGTTAACCCAGCTTGCACGCACATGAAGTGCTCGGTGGCATGGAACGCCGCAGAAAAATCGTGGGACTGCCCGTGTCATGGAGCGCGTTATTCCGTCGATGGCGAAGTACTCACAGGTCCTGCAGACGCCAATCTCGAGCTTATTGAATTAAGGTCGTTGCTTGAAAAGGAGGACTGAGTTGAACTACTCTTGATCGTGCCCAACAAATCACTAAGGACTGCGTCAACAAAGGTGATCTGTACTTGCATTGGATCTTTTTTGTTCGATTCAATCTTGTTCACGCGGAGTAGCTTATTTCGAAA
>CAMLER010000572.1 GCA_946478915.1 uncultured Chryseolinea sp. | reverse complement strand
CGATGGTAAGGAAAGCTTTGATCGAAGGTCTTTCCACTCAGAAAGACCCTGTAGTCCAAATCGCGCTCATACAACTGATGGTAAAAATCAAGGAGAAGGGTATTGTGACAGATCTAAAGAAAATCGTGGAGGATGAAAAGACGATGGAAGCGGTGAAGGATGAAGCATACACAGGCTTGCTTGAGCTTTCATAAAAATTAATCAATGAACGAACGAAACTTAACATAAAGATGAATAACAAGGGAGCAATAGTGCTGGCGTTGGTTTTATTAACTGCCGGAATCGTAAGCGCACAGGAATACAAAGTAGCAAAAAGCAGCGGAAGGCTGGAGATAAATATTGGCCGCGTCACTGTTGAAGGCCACAATGGAAATGAAATTATTTTTTCTTCTTCCGACCAAACGAGGGAAAGAGATGAACGTGCGGATGGACTTCGTTCCGTAAATAGTCTGGGTCTGGATGACAATACCAACCTTGGGATAAATGTTTCCCAGGAAGGCGACGTGGTGAGAGTAAGACAGCTTAAGAAAACCAAGTCGCCGGAAATAAAAATCCTTGTTCCAAGAAATGTCATTGTTGCTTTTGCATATGAATCGCAATATGGAGGTGAGGCGAAGTTCAGAAACATGCCGAATGAGATTGAAGTAGATGCACAGTATAACAACATTGAGCTGGAGAATGTAACGGGTCCGCTAACAGTTAAGACGATTTATGGACACGTAGACGCCAAACTGGATCCATCAATGAAGGGACCAATTTCCATAGTCTCGGTCTATGGATACGTCGACCTGGCAATGCCGACATCGACAAAGGCGAATTTGAAGATGAGCACCTCCTACGGAGAAATATTTGCAGATCCTGATTTCAAAATTGAAATAGAACGTCAGGGAGATTTGGTCTCCTACAGCAACAAAGTAAATGGTAAGTTAAATGGTGGCGGGATTGCTATCGACCTGAGTTGTAATTACGGAAAAGTATATCTCAGGAAATCATAAGTGAAAAAGAAATCAAACACTATAATGTTTAAAGAAATGAAAACTAAATTATTAGGATTAGCAATATTACTCTTGGTCACCGGCAGCGCAGTCGCGCAGGATTTCAAGCTCAACAAGAGTAGCGGCATTTTGGAAATTCGCGAATTAAACAACGTATCGATTGAAGGTCATAGCGGAAATGAAATAATTTTCTCTTCCCAAAGTAGTAATCGCGATAGAGATGAACGCGCCAAAGGCTTGCGCGCCATTAGCAACATGGGTCTGGAGGACAACACCGGCCTTGGCCTTTCGGTAGTGGACAAGGGTAGCACGATTGAGGTTCGGCAGCTTAAAAAGATGGATGGACCCGACGTTAAAATACAGGTGCCAAAAAATGTTAAAGTTGCATTCTATCACACTTCTCCTCATGGTCATGATATAGAAATTAAGGATTTCGGTGGCGAGGTGGAAGTCTCTTCGGTTCATACCGGCGTGGTGTTGTCAAATGCTACCGGCCCTATCAACATCAAAACAGTCCATGGAGACATAGACGCAGTTTTTCCAACGGAACCAAAGTCGCCTATCTCGATAGAATCTGTTCATGCGCATGTAGATGTTACGTTACCTGCCGATACTAAAGCAAACATAAAACTGAGCACTCACATGGGTGAAATATTGGTTGACCCTTCTTTTAAAATCGAAATTGAAAAAACCGGCGACATGGTGAGATACAGCGACAAGGTAAGCGGTAAGATTAACGGAGGCGGGATTGCAATTGAGCTTTCTGCTACGCACGATAATATTTATTTGAGAAAGAAATGATGTAAGACAATCAGCATAAACAGAACAATCATGACAACTAAGATATGTGCAGTGTTAATAGGGATTCTTGCACCTTTTCAGGATTATGCACAAACACCGGTCAATAAAATTATTCCCGTCAAGTCAGGCCAAAAAATTTCCATGCGTTTTGATTATCCCGAGCTGGTGAAGGTCAGCACGTGGGACAAGAATGAAATATCCATCCAGGGATCTGTCAGCATTAATGATGGAGAGAACGATGACGCTTTTGAACTTATATCTTCCACCGGGGATAATACGATTTCGATCAAGAATGAAATCAGGAATATGAAGAATCTTCCACATCGCATCACCGTTCGCGATGGAGCGCAGAAAATTGTCTTTAGAACAAAAGAAGAAATGAAGAAGTACCAGTCGGAGAACAATATCACGAGTTTTAACTCGGTGTCCAATGGAGTTGAGATGGATATAATCCTGGAAATAAAGGTGCCGAAGAACGTGGAAACGATGGTAGAATCAGTTTATGGGATGGTAGAAATCAAGGACTTCACAGGGCCTCTTACCGTCGTGGCTACCTACGGTGGTGTGGATGCAGCGTTAACCGAAAGGTCTGTTGGACAAATCACTGCGGAAACAAATTATGGCGAGATATACACTAACCTCGATGTAAAATTTGGCGGAGAAGGTTTACGCCAGGGTGACTTCCATACGAATGTCTCAGCTAAGCCTGGAAACGGTCCGGCATATTACTTTGATTCGAAGTATGGGAATGTTTATTTGCGGAAGGCCAACTAGCTTCGAGAATGCTAAGTTGGAGTTACCAAGGTTACTACTAATATTTTCTTATGCTTTTCACAGATAGCCAGTCCTTCAAACTCTTGGAGTCCTGGCGTCTTTGTGGCTATTAACTTTTTCCCCACCAAGTCACCTAATCACGAAAGTTGCTTTAAGTATTTTCTTATTCTTTTGTTGAATGGCAGTCCTGCAAACTTTTTAGTGTCTTAGTACTGCCTGTCCGATTTCTTTGAACAACTCCAACAACCTTGTGTTACCAAATGTATGGTAGCGACGTGGGGTGCCTGACGTTTGCCCGTTTTTAAAAAAATATTCTATCTTGCGCCCCGATTTAAAGCCGCTTCTGAAGGAAGACGACCAATTATTTGAAACACGAATGGCACTTTTAAGAAAACAACTTTATATAAAGAAGTCGACACTGCCTAACGCAGGCATGGGTTTGTATACAAAGAAAGCTATTCCAAAGGGTACACGCATCATAGAGTACACCGGTAAGCGAAGCACATGGAAAGAAGTGAAAGATGACGATGGAAAGAACGGCTATATTTTTTACATCAACAGAAATCATGTGATTGACGCGAGGCCAACCAAGAAAGCGTACGCGAGATACGCCAATGATGCCCGCGGGCTCGTTCGTATTAAAGGTATCGTTAACAATTCAGATTATATTGTCGATGGACTGAAAGCCTATATCGAATCAAAAAAAGATATTCCGGCTGGTGGCGAAATTTTTGTGGATTATGGCAAGGACTATTGGAAAGTTATCCGTGAGAATATGAAGTTAGTCAGCAAGGAAGAAAAGGAAGCCAAAAAGCGAAATGGCAAGGTGGTCAAGAGAAACGGTTCAGCCCGAAAGAATATTGGCGGTCGAAGTATTTCGAAGGTTTAGGGTATAAGGTATAAGGTATAAGGTATAACACTTCTTACCGCTGCTTACCGCTTACTCTTTACTACTTACTACTTACTACTTACTACTTACCACTCACAACCCCTACCGTAGCTCCCCCTCCAACTCGGCAAGTCGCTCTGCGGCACTGTTCGCATATTCATCGAATCCCTGACTATAAGCCTCATCGATGTAAG
>CAMLER010000571.1 GCA_946478915.1 uncultured Chryseolinea sp. | reverse complement strand
ACTGTGGTAACAGTTTTTGCTTCACTACTTCTGCATTGCTCACATCTTCGGCAGGCTTTAGCGACAAAATCATCGGACTAATCTTCGTCCTTAAGAAATGGTCAGGGCAACTCGTACCCATCGGCCCAAGTTTATTAAGGTCGTTGGAATCAATGAACTCCAGCACCCTTGGATCATCCGTGAAATGGCCCACCATGCGTGTATGGCTGGAGCAAAAACCTCTTAGCACTGGGGCGAGATCGCTGGCTTGTTTCAATCGGTCGGCTTGCGGAAGCGCGTCAACTTTTTGACCACCGAAAACCGGTCGCCGCTTACCGTAATTGGACTCAAGATACTCTGAGCATCTTTCAATTACCTCCAGCGTATTCACATAGCTTTCATAAGCTGTATCTCCCCATGTAAAAAGGCCATGTGATCCGAGCATGATGCCACGGATGCCTGGATTCTCTTCCAGGCACTTTTGCATTTTTAAGCCTAGATCAAAACCCGGACGCTGCCACTCCACCCATCCGATGGTCCCCTCAAACAACTCTTCCGTTATTTTCTTTCCATCCTTTGCAGCCGCAATAGCAATAGCTGCATCTGGATGAAGATGGTCAATATGTTTAAAGGGTAAGAAACCGTGCAAAGGAGTATCAATGGACGGAGCTTTGGAACTTAGGTCATAGATACAATGATTGAACAATTCTACCATCTCATCTTCGTGCGCAAGTCCACGGTAGATTTTCTTAAGGCTGTGAAGGCGATCTAAATAGAGAGCAGCCAAACCACTTTTTTTAAGTGTTCCAAGATCTCCACCAGAGCCTTTAATCCACATAACCTCTGTAGGCTCTCCGGTGAGCGGGTCTTTCGATGTTATTTTGCAGGAGGTGTTCCCACCCCCGTAATTAGTCAAACGAAGATCGGCCCCTAACAGGTTGGACCTGTAAATGAGTAATGCTACCTCATCTCCCTTTAGCTCACCAGCCTTCTTTTCATCCCACAAATAGCTTACGTGATTGAATTTTGCGACAGCACTTCCCGACATAGTAGTTTTTTTTGGTTTTAATTGGTTTTTTCTCCGTTTGCCCGCAAACAACGGCTGAATTGACCCTCAAAGTTACAAACAGGAGAGCGACGGGTGTCATGATCTGTTCTGTAAAACCACGGAAAATTGATAACCGGCAAAGCAATCGTTCGAAAGATTGCAAAAAGGAAAAGCCCTCGACCAAGGGCTAATTCCAAACAACGCAACTATAAACTAATCTATGAAAGCCACTCTGAGTTAAAATCTTGATCTGAATTCCGTTTCCAGGTATTGTTGCAAATTGGTGAGTCCGTTCAGGACGTTCACCTTTTCAGGAGCCAGGTACGTCTTATCCTCAGTATACAATACCTCGACAAAAAGATCCCGCAGCATGTACATGTGCACCTGACGGCCATCCTTTATACGCGAACCTAATGCAACTCCCTTTTCATGCAGTTGCTTAACCTTTTTCTCCAGCGATAGACGATTAAAAAAGAATTTGTGTAACATGGGTTTTTCAGGGTTTTCCTATACCATTACGAATATGAAGCCATAGGAAAAAAGCCTGAAAGGAGCTCAAATAGGGCAATTATAGATGGTAATCCTTCCAGGATTGGGAAGCATATTTCATTTCTGAAACTACAGACCAGATTGCAGACAGAATTCCAGCTATTTCAGAACACGCCGATCGCGCCCGGCGATCTTCAAAATAAGGTCGATGGTATTATTGAATCCCTCTACAGTTGAGGGTTTGGTAAGAAAATAGGATGCTCCGGCACTAAGACAAAACTCTTTTTCAGCTTGTGAAGAGGAGGTTGTCAGGATCGCCACTGGAATATGGCGGAAGTCCTCTGAAAGCTTGATCCGGCTAAGGACTTCACGTCCATGCATCTTGGGTAAATTCAGGTCAAGCAGTATAATATTAGGAAAATCTTTGGACGCCTTCAGGAACGGTATAACCTTATCGCCCTGCTTGATAACATCCATATCAAATTCAATCCCCTTGTCGCGCAAAGCATCTTGCATGAGTTCGACGTCGTCCTGGTCGTCTTCAACCAAAAGGATATTCAGGGTGTTATTAGGATGCATCGGAGCCAAATTTGATAAAATGGTTCAGATTTTTAATCTGCGAAGATAATATTTTTGAAGGATTTATATGGAAAAAGGTAGTTCGGATATAAACGGAAATTCGACATCTCGTAAATACATAATTGGAATTGGTGCCTCCGCTGGCGGCATGGACGCTATTCATCGGCTATTTGACCATATGCCGGAAAACACCGGTTTTTCATTTGTAGTGGTTCAGCATTTGTCTCCGGATCACAAGAGCCTGCTATCGGAACTTTTGGCAAAGCATACGAAAATGAGTGTGGTAGAAGCCACGGACGGAATGGTTGCGGAGAGCGACTCAATATATGTTATTCCGTCCGGTAAAGTGATGACGATTGAAAACGGACGTCTGAGCCTTTCTGAAAAGGCGAAATCACGGATCCAGAACACAACCATTGATTCTTTTTTTAATGCGCTGGCTAAGGATCAGGGTCAGAGGGCTATTGGCGTGATATTATCGGGTACCGGGACAGATGGATCGAAAGGACTTGAATCAATCAAAGATGCCGGTGGGATAGCAATAGTACAAGAACCGACCAGTGCCGCATTCGATGGTATGCCTCTCAGCGCGCTGGAAATAGCATCGCCAGATATTGTTGCGCCTCCTGAGATGATCGGTGATGAACTGCTTGAGCTCCTCAAAGAACCTGGCATCCTCAAGACACTGACATCGATGAAAGATGAGGATGAAACTATTCTTCTCGAAATCCTCGACATGATGTACCGATCAACCCGGTACGATTTCAGTCATTATCGAAGACCTACTTTGTTCAGGAGGCTTTCCAAGAGAATGTCTGAATTGAGTATCTCCCAGCTGGCGGATTATCGCGATTTCCTTAGGAATAACAATGAAGAATTAAAGACGTTGAGCCAGGAGTTCCTGATAAATGTTACCCGCTTTTTCAGAGATCCCGAGGCGTTTGAAATACTCCGCACTGAGGCCCTTCCTTCTATTCTTTCTAACAGGAAAGCCGAGGACCCAATTAAAGTCTGGGTCGTCGCCTGTAGCAGCGGAGAAGAAGCTTACACTATAGGAGTGTTATTCCTGGAATATTTTCGACGATCGGAATCCAAAGCTCCAAATATCAAAATTTTCGCAACGGATATTGATACCGAGGCACTGGAAGTCGCTTCCAGGGGGTTATACGGTCACGATATTGAAAAATATATTCCTGCGCCTTTGCTCTTAAGATATTTTATCCGGGATGCTCAAGGTTATCGTGTAGGCACTGAGTTGCGAAAGGCAATCGTATTTGCAAATCACGATGTTGTTAAAGATCCTCCATTTAGCCGGCTTGACCTTATTGTTTGCCGTAACATGTTTATCTACATGAATAATGTGTTACAGGAAAAAGCATTGAAGAAGTTTCATTTTGCTTTAAAAATTAACGGATTCCTAATGCTTGGTCCGAGCGAAAATATCGGGGTGTTAAAAGACGTGACACAAGAGATAAACAGAAAATGGAAGATTTACAGATGCGTATCGAAGAATGTGCTCGATGACGGGAAGCTCGCGATCGCGCTCGACGGCGCGACGAG
>CAMLER010000570.1 GCA_946478915.1 uncultured Chryseolinea sp. | reverse complement strand
GGGGACAATTTCTCCGCAATCATGACGAGGTGGATCTCGGACGTCTGACAAAAAAAGAGAGGGAAGAAGTCTATGAGGTTTTTGGTCCTGAAAAGAATATGCAGCTTTATGACCGCGGCATCCGCAGAAGACTTGCGCCAATGATGGATAATGACAGAAGGCAACTTGAGCTTGCTTACAGTGTCCTTATGGCCCTTCCCAGCACACCTGTACTTCGCTATGGTGATGAAATCGGCATGGGTGATAACCTCCAGCTGAAAGAACGACTCGCAGTAAGAACGCCGATGCAATGGAGTGCTGATGTAAACGCAGGATTTACTACGGCGAAGGTTGCAGTACGCCCCGTAATTCAAAGTCCGCCATTCGATTATAAAACTATAAATGTTGAAAAACAAAGGTCAGATGAAACGTCGTTGCTCGCATGGACGATGCGCATGATCAGGCTTAGGAAAAGTTGTCCTGAGATATCTTTTGGAGACTGGGAAATCGTTTCAACATCATCGGAGAATATTCTTGTGATAAGATACCAGTGGAATGGAAAGCATTTGCTGATCGCTCACAATTTCAGTCCAGAGCCGATACACTTGAAAGTGAAGGATGTAATGAAAGAACATGAAGTAAAAAATTTATTGGCGGATCAGGCTACATTTGAGACGCTTCCAGACGAAATAAAGCTTGACGGATATGATTACCGCTGGTACCAGGTAAATGTTCCAGCCGACGAGGCAAAATAACGTTCTCGCCAGAAGCAGCCGAAATCGATGCTTCTTCGAAGAAAAAAGTGAATATTTTGGGTAGTGGGTAGGAGCTTTTAGGGATCATTGAACGTTCATATCCGGAACATATCCGTCCATCAACGCACAATCAATAAAACAAAAGATTATAAAATCACCGGAATCAAGGCAATATTATTGGTATACTTATCGCAATGTGCGTTGGATGATCCTAACCTATTTGTTGATTACCTTCCGGACTATGATAAAGAATAAATTCTTTATCTTCACCAACGTCCTGGGCATGGGCGTAGCAATTTCCATCTGCATTGTAAGCTATCTTGCGCACGAATACGACGCCACCTTCGATGCGAATCATAAAAATCGTAACTCGCTTTATCGCGTAAGCTCCGTTCGACAATTTGAAAATAATTCTACTCGCTTCGGATTCGCTCCGCTCCCATTGGCCGAGATCGTAGACAAAAGTTTCGAGGATGTGGACCGGTCATCACCCTACCTGGCTTCGGCATCAAATTTTAAGGTTGACGATGATCTTTTTGCCGCTAACTTATCTTATGTCGACCCGGACTTCTTCCAAATGTTCAGCTTTGACTTCGTCGTTAAGAATAATAGTACTTTAACGAAGTCTGCATTGTATATAAGCGAAACCATCGCCGTTCGACTATTCCGAACTCCCGAAGAAGCACTTGGTAAGACAGTTACACAAATCTATGGGAAGGAATCAAAGGAACTAAAAGTCGATGGCGTATTCCGCGATCCTGCAATGAATTCCAGCTTCTTCAAACACAACGGTTCATCCTACATGCACATAGATGAGTCTAAGGATGAATTCAAGTATATGCTATCGGCCGGTTGGAAATCGCCAAGCACGCTTTTCTTACAAATAAATAACCCAGCCCGAGTAAGGAGCGTTGATAGTCAATTGCAAAACTTTATTATCAACAACAACGAAGCCAGAGATGATTTTCAAATTTCAAAATTCACACTCGATACATTCAGTAACCTTGCACATCGCGATCGCGACGAAGGCGTAGAGAGTGCAACGTGGTCCGCACCTCCTGTATCGGCGGTTCTCGGTTCGGTCATCATGAGTATTTTGATCCTTCTTATAGCATGCTTCAATCTCACAAACACGGCCATTGCCATATCGTCCAGCCGTTTAAAAGAAATAGCGGTACGCAAAGTAATGGGAGGCATGCGCCTTCAACTTGTAATACAATTCGTTGGGGAGACAACTTTGATCTGTTTCCTTGCAGTGATCATAGGGATAGCTCTATCAGACTTTATGGTGGAAGGTTGGAACCTAATGACGAATAATAGCATCCATCTTGCATCGAACTATTTTAACCTTCGGTTCTTCGGTTTCATTGCGTGTATACTATTCGTGACCGGGATTTTAGCCGGTAGCTATCCCGCATTTTACATCAGCAGTTTTAAACCAGGTAGCCTGTTAAAAGGGAAACTTAAATTAGGAGGCACAAACTACTTTACCCGGACGCTACTAGGCTTGCAATTTACTATTTCACTGATCGCTATTGTTAGTTCAATCGCGTTCATGCAAAATGCGCGTTATCAAAAAAACTACAACCTGGGATTTGATGCACAAGGTTCCATTATAGCATGGATAAGCGACAAACAAGAATTTGAGACATACAGAAATGCATTGCAATCACACCCTGACATCAAAAGTATTGCGGGCGCGAGCAGCGGAATTTTTTCAAATCGAATACATGAACCTGTAAAGTATCGCAATTCCGCCATTGAAGTCGATATAATAGATGTAGGTGACAATTATCTAAAAACGTTGGATCTCAAACTGATCGAAGGCAGAGATTTCATAAAAGATTCTGAAACAGACAAAAATGAGTCGGTTATCATTACACAGAAGATGGCTGACCTTTTTGGATGGGATGATGCCTTGGGTAAAGACGTACTTTTAGGAGATTCGTTAAGACTTTATATTGTTGGCGTCGTGGCCAACGTATATACTAATGGTCTTTGGAAAGAAATGGAACCGATGATGATACGGTATGTCGGGCCTGAAAAATACAATCAAATTATTGTCAGTGCCGATGTTGAAAAGGTGGCAATGATAAATGCGGTTATGCAGGAAGAATGGAGGAGTGTATTTCCAAACAGGCTCTACAATGGTTATATGCTGAGCTCTGCTACGCATGTCGTAAGCGCCCTAAACACTAGCATTATGTACGGCTATGCGTTTCTCGGCGTAGTTGCCATGACCCTTTCCGCTACAGGTCTTTACGCCTTACTTTCTTTAAATATTATTCGACGAATGAAAGAGATTGGCATACGCAAAATCGTCGGCGCTTCGGTTAGTAATATTTCCGTGAAATTAAATACCGAATTTGTGATCATTCTCTTGATTGCTTCAATTCTGGGATCTTTTGGGAGTTACAATTGGTGCAATATCATTATGAGCAGTATCTGGAAGTATTATCAGCCATTAAATATTTGGACTTTCTTTGTAGCTATCGCCGTGATGTTCAGTGTTTCGTTTGTAACTGTCGCGTACAGACTACTAAGTGTAGCCAAAATGAATCCGATTGATACGATAAGAAACGAATAGTGTATCAACTAAATTCAATCACATCATAGAAATAATTGACAACTACATCTTCCATCAAGGTAAGCATGAGAGAACGGTTATCACTTTTTTCCTCCCTATAATCATAAACAAGAATCAGGCAGGTACGTTTTTTCCTGTACCGGCAAAGCATCCATATCCGCACGTAACGCCCAAGCACGGGTCCAGGCCCCCCTCCGTTTAATAGTCCGACGACACAAGTCTTCGCAACATTGGCGTCGGATAACAAACGGCGGCAAGTATCAATAAGAACACAAATGTCTTAAGACGGAAGTCTCCTATTTATGCCAAACTAACTAACCCTATTTCCTCAGTTTTACCTTTCAGCAGAA
>CAMLER010000569.1 GCA_946478915.1 uncultured Chryseolinea sp. | reverse complement strand
GATCAGCGTTTGATTATGTTCGTGGAGGAAATGGTGCTGCGATCATACTGCTTCACGGATTTCCAACGGATTGGTATGCGTAGCATCAGGTAATGGTGCTATTGGCGAAAAAGTCAACCGTCGTAGCTGTTGATTTGCGCGGCGTCCGACCAATTTCTCGCCGGGCCGGTTAGCTGTTTCCGCTGCATTCTGGATAGTGATGGCTATTTATTGCACCGTCATTTCAGAAATGCTGATGTAGCTCACTAGTGCGGCCTCGTTCACAGAACCGGATCATTTGCGTGCAGGGTTGGCGTTGTGTTGCACTTTTCCCGCGAACGGAAAGTTCAATTCAGCGTAGGGCGATTGACCTGTCGGTGATTTATTCAAGTCATTACTTGGTATTTTGATTAGCCTGTCTGATAAGGCGCCGACCTGAAGTGAAAAGAGTAGATAACTTTTGGGAATTCACCTAAGTCATTGCTTTATCAAGATGTTGCCAGATTACGTCATAGACGTCCGTAGGCAACAACTCCTTCTTTGTGAGTTCCTCATCCGTGATTAGCACGGGATGAAAAGATGATGGCGTATTGAGCCTTCCATGAGATCCTTTTATTAATGAGGCATCTAATGGAATAACATCCATCACATACCTGAGAGCAGCTTTTTTTCGTAGTAACTTATAGGCTGCACGCAATTTAGAAGTCATGAACATCTCGACTGGGTCGTATCCTGGCTTCTTATGAATATCAACCAGGCGAGCATAGTCGGGGGCTCTACTATCATTCAGCCAGAAGTAATAACAAAACCAACTCTGTGAATCGGCCATGACGACGAGATCACCTGACCGTGGATGGTCGATATGGTATCGACGCTGCTCATTTTGGTCAAGCACGAGTTCAACGCTGGGAATTTTTTCGATAACACTTCTCACTTTCGAGACAACACGTGCATCATTAATATACACATGCGCGATTTGATGATCAGCGACTGCAAATGCCACGGATGCTCCAGCATCCAGCAATTCAAGACCTCGTTCCGTGCGGATCTCCAGGAATCCATTTTCCCGCAATATGCGATTGATGTAAACCGGCTGATCGACGTTGGTAATACCATATTCCGATAAAAGAATAATACGTGCACCGGTCTTTGTATAGTGAGAAACAAGTTGTTCAATTACTCCGTCAACTTTCTTAAGATCTTCGGATATCAGATTGAAATCCTGGCCGAATTTCTGCAGGCAATAATCGAGATGCGGAAGATAAATCAGCGTTAAAGTCGGATTGTATTTTTTATCTGTAATCACAGAAGCATCTGCAATCCATTGAGTAGATTTAATATTCGCTCCTGGTCCCCAAAATTGAAACAAAGGAAACATACCCAATTCCTTTTGCAGTTCGTCGCGGAGCGTTGGTGGATGTGAATAGCAGTCGGGCATTTTTCTTCCATCAGCTAAATAATTTGGCCGTGGCGTAACCGAATAATCCGCGGTGGAATACATGTTGTACCACCAAAACATTTTCGAACAAGTGAATCCGGGATCAATACTTTTCGCTTTATCCCATATCTTTTCACCTAGTACGAGCTTATTGGACTGCTTCCAGAATTTGATCTCGCATTCCTCGCGATCATACCAGCCATTGCCGACAATACCATGTTCATTTGGCCATTTCCCTGTGAGATACGTGGATTGCACCGATGTCGTCAGCGCCGGCAACATGGGCGAGATCGTGTGGACGAATTTATTTTCGGTATATTTTTTTAAAAAAGGTGTGGATTTACCAATCAGTCCCGTGGACAACCCAACAATATCAATTACAACTGTCTTCCGCATGGCTGTTTTTTTGGATAGCATTTAATTGGTACCACAGCATCACACTGATTACCCCCTTAACACTCCAGATAACTCTAGTCAGCGCTATTCAAATAATTAATCACCCACTCCATTTCCCGGATGATGGATTCCGATAGGGGTACCTTCAACGCATCTGGCAGTACTTCCCAGGTATAGGTTTCCACTTCAAGGTGATTCGTAAACGGTTGCCTGCTCTGAATGCTCAGAACTTTCCTGATATCCTCCTGGGTTGATTTTAGTAATCCATAATCCTGAACGAACAGTGGGACATGAAAATGTGAACGCCATTCTTTTGTTGATGCATTGCCGGCATCATTCAGTGCTTCAGGAAGATCGGGATATCGTTTCAACCCACCGTCTACTTGCCGCGCCACAACTTGATGCAAATACGTTGATTCGTCAAATTGGCGGAACGCCTGGATTACCTGTTCACGTTTAGTTTGCTCATCCGGCATTGCGGCTTTCAGTGCAGCACTGATCTGTATCTTTCCGACTTTTATTTTTTTCTCCCGAAGTTGCCGGATCACAGTGGCATGTTCTTCGTACCCCACAGCAAAATGGCACACATCATAACACAACTGCATGTGTTCTTTGATCGCTTGTGAAGATTGCGCTGCTGTATACCCGAACGCCTTCAGCAAATATGCCTCGCCCATAGGCAATAAATAGCGCTCATACCAATCAATAAACTCAGGGCCGCTTTCCAGCAAACCATCTGGCTCAGGTTCGATATCCAGGTGAAGGAGTTTTCCTGTTTTCTTTTTAATCTGAATAAGATGTTCAATGACCAAGAGGACATTTTCCGTTGCCTTTTCGAAGACCCCTTGTTGCTGGCCTGCACTATGCCAATACTTATACGACAAAGGCGATGTGGATATTCCTCCTTCCATCTCATCCGGCAATAGCTCGGCGAGAATGTTGAATAAGCGGATCGTATAGGAAACCCTTTCGGCAGTGGTCCAATCCGGGGCATGCACCTGGTCTTTTACTTTTGTGCGATGAAATCCTCCGTAAGGAAATCCGTTCATGGTAAAAACGTAGCAGTCTTCTTGTTTCAGCCAAGCCTTGAAATCATTAAGCGCGCCGTTTTCCAAAAACTGAAGACTTGCCTGATGCGACAACCTTAAGCCGATGCCGAATGACTGGTCTGCGCTGATTCTTTTTTTAATTCCCGGAATATTCTTTTGCAGAGCCGCAAAGTGATCACTCCAGCTTTCGCCTGCATGTATGTTTGTACAGTATGTCAGGAATCCGTGAGATGTGCGCATAGTTTATATTTTGAGATTGGACCTTCAATTTAATTGTTACTTATTTTTTTCAACTGCTGGCTGGCCTGCTGAATCAATGCCCTGTCCATTTCGTGAACTTCTACGCCCTTACCAATGCCGTTTAGCAGCGTGATGGTGAGTCTCCCTCCGAGGTGTTCACGGAATTCTTCAAGCCCTTGAAGCAAGAGGCTGTTATCATCGCTGACCTCCAACAACGGATGGGTTATACTCAACCCACATGCTTTATTCAAATTCAAAATCAGGTCCAAGTCTTCTTTACTTAGCCTTCCGCTCAAATGAGAATAAACACTGTCGAGCGCAATACCGATAGCTACTGCCTCGCCATGACGGATGTTGAAGTTGGTCAGCTGCTCAAGCTTATGTGCACTCCAATGTCCGAAGTCTAATGGACGTGACGATCCCATCTCGAAAGGATCTCCTCCGCGAATGTGCTGTAAATGAAGATCAGCGCAGCGTTTGATGAGGTATTGCATTGCAGGCATATCGCGTTTGGCAAGTAGTGTGGCATTGTCCAGCAGCCAATGAAAAAATGTAGCCTCTTTGATCAATGCAA
>CAMLER010000568.1 GCA_946478915.1 uncultured Chryseolinea sp. | reverse complement strand
TTGCAGAAACCGTTCAGAAATTCCTTGAAATTCTGCCCCAGTATAAGAACCAACTTATTAACGAATAACAATTACAACTTTTTCATACCTAAAACTGTCTAACCAAAAAAATATGAATAAAATATCTGGCGGGTTGATCGGCGTGGCCATGTTGCTTTTTATCAGTTGCAGTAAAAACGAAGAAAAACAAACTCCTAATGGATTCAAATATAATGTCGTTAAAACAGGAGATGGTGTTTTCCCCAAAGTTGACGAAGTGATAGTGTTCGATTATTTCTTAAAAGATTCGAAAGATTCGATCTGGGACAGCAGTTTAGAGCAAGGTATCCCCGGTGCAATACAAGTTCAGGATAGCGCCGCTCTGCCAACAGAAAATGGTATAATACAAATGTTTCGGTCGTTATCGAAAGGCGATAGTGTTTCTATAAGCCTTCCCATCACAGAATTTTTCAAAAAGGGTGTAAATGCTCCGCCTCCTAATAGTGTCGATACTACGATGAACATCTCCTATACGGTCGGTGTGAAGGATATAATGGCAATAGACGCCTTCAGAGAATATCAGGCCACAGCCATGCAGAAGAAGGCCGAAATGCAGGTCGGGAGAGATGAATCGTTAATTAATAAGTTCCTGGCAGATAATAATATTACCGCCCAACAGGATACAAGCGGTCTGCGATATGTGATTCACACAAGTAAGGGTGGGTCAAAGCCAACGATCGACAATTGTGTAGAGGTAAAATACCGGGGTAAATTTCTCAAAGACGGAAAAGTTTTTGATGAATCTGAAAAGGTTTCTTTTCCGCTTCACGGTGTAATTCCCGGGTGGCAACTAGGTATACCGTTGATGGGAATCGGAGATTCAGCAACGTTCTATATTCCGTCGGGCCTTGCATACGGTCCGCGCGGATATCCCGGCTTTGTACCGCCCGATGCAATTTTAATTTTTGATGTTGAACTGCTTGGCTTCGGAGGACAATTTGATGATGCAACCAGAACATGTAAATGATGGATACAATGAATAGATACTTGAGTAAATTGATGTTTGCATTTTTGTTAGTAACATCTTTGGTTTCTTGTAATGATGGTGCCGATGTTCCGAATGAATTAGACCAATGGCTCAAAGACGTAGAAACGATTGACAATTATCTGGACGCGCAGGGCATCGAAGCTATTGAAGATCCAAGTGGTATACGGATTGTAATAAATACTTTAGGCGATGGACTCCCGGCGCAACCGCATAACGGGGTTGACGTCGATTATGTGGGAAGACGATTCGACGATAAGTTTGTTTTCGATCAAGGGACCGGCTATAGAAATAGCTTATCAAGTTTGATTGCCGGTTGGCAGGAGGCCTTTATTAAACTCCCTGTCGGTTCCGAAGCTACGATATACATTCCCTCTTTATTAGGATATAAATCAGCCGGGTCTGGTGCGGACATTCCGCCCAATGCAATCCTGGAATTTGATGTTGTTTTCAATGAAGTAGTCGTTTCAGCCGACGACATCCAAAGATTCAAGAATGACACCACGTCTGTTGACAATTATCTTTTTATTGAAGGGATCACGGCAACGGAAGATCCGAGCGGTTTACGGTATGTCATAACCCAAATGGGTACGGGACCCACTCCGAGCTGGTACGACCAAGTGAAATTCACCGCCGATTTTAAGTTGATGTCGAACGACGACCAGAGCGTTGCACAGGTTACCTTTGAACCATCGCAAAACAATTTCAATCGCGTAATTGATCAATCACCTCACGCCTTCAAAACTGCCTTGCAAAAACTTCCCGCAGGTTCGAAAGCGACATTATATATACCATCGGGCTTGGGGTATGGGCCACAGGGTGCAAGAAATGGAAACGTTGAGGTCATCCCGGCTAATGCCAATATAATTGTGGATTTGGAAATGCTTCAGATCATTCCAAATTAACATGTCGCTTAAAATGGCGACCCATCGTATGTAATTGAATTTGAATTTAGTAGTGAACGGGTCTGAGGCTTTATCAAATGGATAGATTCTGCTTTGCGTCAAATAACGCTCACAAGCTCGAAGAGATCCGTGACATACTGGGTACTACGGTCAACATTCTTTCATTAGAGGACGTGGGCTGCATCGAGGAGTTACCTGAAACGCAGCCCACCCTGGAGGGTAATTCTCTTCAGAAAGCTGAATTTGTTTTTAATAATTATCATGTAGCATGCTTCGCCGATGACTCGGGTTTGGAAGTTGAAGCATTGAACGGTGAACCGGGTGTATATTCAGCAAGATATGCCGGCGAACACAAGAACAGCGACGACAATATCGAACTGCTTTTAAATAAGCTTCTTAGCATTTCTAATCGCAAAGCAAGATTCAGGACTGTTGTCACACTCGTCGGTCTGAATAACAAACCCGTTACCTTTGAGGGAATAGTGAATGGCACTATCATAGCAGAGCGAAGAGGCACATCGGGATTTGGTTACGATCCTATCTTTATTCCAGAAGGGTATAACAAGACCTTTGCAGAAATGACGCTTCAGGAGAAGAGTACACTGAGCCATCGGGCGATGGCAATAAAAAAGCTGGAAACTTATTTGAAAGGCCACTCCGCTACGCGCTAGAACTTTTTCCAAACGTCGAATAAATAGTTGCTGGTTCGACCACATTGGTACTGTACATCATTTTTGCTATGGCGCGCAAGTTTGTATTTTGGTGTTTTACGCTTATGTCTGCACCTTATACAATCGGCATCACTGGAGGTAGTGGTTCTGGAAAAACTTACTTCATCAAAGCGTTGTCTTCGAATTTTAACCAGGATGAAGTTTGCCTGATTTCCCAGGACCATTATTATCGTTCACAGGAAACCCAGCAACTGGATGCCCAGGGCATAAGGAATTTTGACTTGCCCGAAGCAATTGACCGGGTGCAATTACACAGCGATATTCAAAAGTTGAAGCGCGGTGAGCAAGTAGTTAAGAAAGAATATGTCTTTAATACACCCGGCATCACACCTGGTACGGTCGAGTTCCATCCGGCACCCATCATTATTGTCGAGGGTCTTTTCGTCCAATATTTTTCAGAGGTCGCAGAAGAACTCGACTTAAAAATATTCATTGAGGCAAAAGATTACCTCAAACTTAGCCGACGGATCAAACGGGATAATGATGAACGAGGTTATGACTTAAACGACGTCTTATACCGTTACCATCATCATGTAATGCCGGTATATGAAACGCTGATCGAGCCGTTAAAACACAAGGCGGATCTTATCATTCCGAACAATAGCAATTTTGAAAATGCACTCAATTTGTTGGTTAGAGGGCTTAGATCCATTTTGCGAGAAGACTAAGGGGCAGTGATTTGATTTATTGCTGAGCCGGTGGGCCTTTTGGGTAGCGCTATGGACAATGGAGAATTTTGACATTGACTACCCTGCCTTTCAACGCGAAATTTTCTCTTTTATTTGAATGGGTCGGCCGCGCCATTTGCATAAATCACCATTCCCGTCCTGAAGCAGTAGGGCAAGCGTTGTAGGACTTATTTGGTGGCGTAGCGGTGTAAGCAACCGAAGAATATGTTAAGCAGAAATTCAATTGGGCTGATACGAAGAAGGCCACCCTTTTGGGGCGGCCTTCCTTGTTTTAAATAAATTTAATCAATGAGCCGAAGCCGGGACGCGTTTGCCAACAGGCTGCTTGGAATCAGCAGGTTTTGCCT
>CAMLER010000567.1 GCA_946478915.1 uncultured Chryseolinea sp. | reverse complement strand
GAAGAAACTAGCATCGCTTGAAGAGAAGTATGTACTTAACGAAATCGAACGTGATAGCTACGCTTTTATGAAGCCAAGATTCAAAGAAGAAATCGCAAAGCTCAAAGAGAAGCTGTCTGATCTTGAATCGAAAGAAACGAATTATACAAAGTACCTGAACTCAGGAATAAACCTATTACAGAATCTCAGACAGTATTACGAAGCGGCTAGTGTACCCAACAAACAGAAACTTGTCGGTTCAATCTTCCCTGAAAATTTTACTATCGAAAATGGCGAGTGTCGAACCGCTAAAGAGAACGCCGTAATCTGCGTTTTGAGAGGATTTGAACGGAATTTTAAGAAGGAAAGAGCGAGTAAAACTCGCACTTTCCTGTCTGGTAGCCCCGGCAGGAATCGAACCTGCATCTTCAGAATCGGAATCTGAAATTCTATCCATTGAAATACGGAGCCATTGTTTGAGGCAGCCCAACCGACTGCACTTTCGCAGGAATCTAACCTGCATCTCAGAATCGTCCCGATAGCTATCGGGATGAAATTCTATCCTCCCAATGATTATCGGAAGAAATACGGAGCCATTAAAATATTCGATCCGGCAACAGCTATCTGGAGAAATCGGAGCAATTACATACCTTTTCTCTCGACAACTAGCGCAAAGTTATCTAAATCGATTCCACACCTAAAAATTGTAAAACACTCTTCGCAAATCTGCCGTGCGGTTATCGGCAGAAGTGCAGAACCAATAAATATCTAAGCAATCACCTAGCTCAAATCTTGTCAAGCTGCAAAAATAGAGAAAGGTTTGTGGAGAAAAAATAATTGGGTGTTTCCTTGAAAAAATTCAGACGTTCTGAGATCGCAATAGGATATTCCTTAAATTTCGCCCGACGCATGAAAGGCATTCGCCGGTCGAAATGAACGAGAAGAGCGACAAGCTGCCATTGAGGGAATTAAATACCTTTATTTCGTGCTTTAGGCCAAACAGGTTCAATCTTTGATTGCTCCAATTACAAAATCGACGCGAAATATTTCTAAGTCATTCCTTTCCGAAGATCACTGTCCAGGCAACATTTCTTGTACTTCTTCCCGCTTCCGCAATGGCATGGATCATTTCTGCCGATCTTGATTTCCCTGACGATTGGTTGCTGCGGTGCCCAGTTAAAGTTTTCTAAATAGAGGGAACCTTCCTCGTCATCAAAATGGTCAGCTGAAAAATCGTCATGATAAAAATATTCTTCTCCGTCAGCAAATTCTTCCCGCCACGTCGTTTTTCGGCTTACGCAAAGTGGTATATCCTGGTCGGGATACATGCTTGTGCCAGACTCAAGCTCCTGTATTGCTTCCTGAAGTTCGACGAGAGCTCCCTGAGGTTTCACGCTGAGTTCGGGTTTCGCTAATTTGAGGCGGGCAACCTGTTCCTTTAAAATGGGAAGACTCTCACTGATTTTTAAATGCGCCATCGTAACAGCAAGCGCATCATGAAAGGATGTCTCCTGTTGCTTAAGCAATGCGATCAGGCGCTCTTTGTATTTACTAATATCACAGAAATCGAAAACATCGAAAAGGTAATATACAGCACGACCCCGAAAATCCTTGGCCTCTTGTTCCATGGTAGCGAGGACTTTTTCTACAGTAGCGTCCGGGTGAGACTGAGCCAGTTTACCAATCAGAAATTGCCCCTGGGAATGGAACCAATCACTTTGATACATATTTTCAGGCTCGTAGAAACCAACAACCGGGTCGATCAATTCTTCACAGATGTGGCCTTCGGCTACACAAGCATAGAAAAGGGCAGAATCCCCCACGGCTTTATGCAAGGCGTTGACAATTGCTTGCCTTGCTTCCGCTGACGTATCATTATGAAGATATTCGATTGCGTTAAACGGAATACCCTTTAGGCTCATATCGAGTACTTCGCAGGCACATTGCAGCGACGTAATTTCCTCAGGCTTTTCCGGGAGCGCAGAAAGATTTTTTTTATAGCGATCTTCTACAATATAGGTTCCATATTTCAACTCGTAAAACATCTCTATGGCAAATGCCTCTTGAATCATGGAATTACATTCATCAGCGCCATAACCGCGATCAGTCAGTCGGTCAAGAGTCTTTTTTTCCAATCCGTTTTCATCTCCAAAGGCTTTGCTTAACCAGTCTTGAATTTGTTGTTTGCGGGTTGGATCGGTCAGCAAGTCAATGGGTAATCTAAACTTTCTTACGCTTTCATATTCTCCTTCATAGTCTTTCATATCTTCATACGTCTCAGGTATGACGTTGTCGTCGCCGGATGTTCCCAGATATTCGTCATGATATTGCCTGAGTTTTTCGTTCACTTCCTCAATTTCAAAAGTCATGTCACTGCGTCTCACACCTGCCAGATCGAGTTGCATATACTTAGAATGATGTTCGTTGCCTGGTAGATCGGCTGTTTCTGAATGGAAAGTTGTGTTGAGTGGTGCGATCATTCCTACACCATCATGGCAAACAGGATGGTTGGAATTATCCTCCGCATTCAATATTTTTTCAACCCTGATTTTGAATTCGAGGTTCTCGTCAACCATGTACGTGCAAGTAATTCCTGCCATCGTAAACAGTTCATCCAAACTTGTGTCGGTTGCATCTCGTGGATCAGGATCATCGACATGAAACATCTTTGAATTGAAGTTGCAAAGGCGAGAATTTCCAACATTGAATTCGTAAGGCATATCTTCCGGAAAGCCCATTATAATTCCAATAATACCGTGTAGTTGATCAAAAAGCGTATCATCGGACACCGTTATGGTGCGCGAGATGATGGGATCGCTTCCTGACTGTTCAACCCGGAGCTTATAAATGTTACTCATATCAATCGTCTTAACGCTTTTTCCTATTAAGACCCCTAAAGTAGATCTTGTTCCGATCTGTAACCTATCATTCTGAATTTTTCTTTGAAGCTGACGCCAACATTTTTTCAACATAAATATCACTTTGTCGCCTGATTGACACACATCTGAAGGTGATTTGCTGAACTTTGGAAAAAAGTTGACCTATGAAAAAAATCCTGACACAATTTGCCCTGGTAGCAGTAATTATGACCGCATGCGCGGAAAAGGACAAGACCGTTCTCGAAGTATTTGTGACACCACAGGGAGCAATAAACGGATATGATCCTGTTTCTTATTTTGAAGGTAACCCCGCAAAGGGCGATGAAAACTTTTCACAAGAGTGGAATGAGGCTACATGGTATTTTACCAGCGACGAGAACCTATCAAAGTTCAAATCAGACCCTGAAAAATATGCTCCTCAGTTTGGTGGCTATTGCGCATACGGTATGGCTGGTGGTTACAAGGCACCCACGGAACCTGATGCGTGGACTATCGTAGACGGCAAGCTGTATTTTAATTACAATGTTGATGTTCGTTCTAAATGGAATGAAAAGCGGGATTCGCTGATCAACACTGCGGAGGCAAACTGGCCTTCCGTTAAAAGTAAGCCTCTTTAAATTCAACACTGTCCCCCTATTCCTTATTCCTTATTCCTTCGCTTTCCCAGAACCTTAACAGAACAAGACAAGCTAATAACCAAGGACGACGAGTCCTACTCTGTCAACTTGTGAATTGTGGGGGTTACTGCCAATGCGCTCAATAAATGCAGGTCACGAAGACCACAAAGAGGGGCACGACGAACGACGACGCAGTTCTCACGTCGTGCCCGTTGGACCTTTGTGGACCC
>CAMLER010000566.1 GCA_946478915.1 uncultured Chryseolinea sp. | reverse complement strand
AACCAAGGAAGTATCTAGACTTGATCTGCGCATTCCGCGTAAGCAAAAGGACTATTTTGAGCAAGCTCTTGAAATAGGCGGCTTCCGGTCGCTTACCGATTTCATAATTAGTGCTGTTTCAGAAAAAGCAGAAGCTATTATGGAAAAGCACAATAATTGGCTCTCTTCTGAAAACGATCGGAAGACATTCTTTAATGCACTTGTGAATCCTCCTGCGCCAAATGATAAATTGAAACAGGCCATGAAGAAGCATAGTGAATTCAAGTCGAAGAAATAAATGCTTCACACAGTAGCGTTAAACTCTTCGCATAAAAAGAATCTTTTCGCATGTGAAGAGCCTTCTTTGGAAAGTTATCTAAGGAAACAGGCTGGACAAGATGTTAAACGACAAGTTGCAGCCTGTTTTGTTTTAGAGGGTAAAGAGGGCGCAATCAAGGGTTATTATACACTGTCAGCCGATAGCGTTGATCGAACTTTGATTCCGGAGAATTTGCAAAAGAAATTGCCATACAAAAACTTGCCGGTCACATTACTAGGTAGGCTTGCTCGTGATACTAATTATAAGGGACAAGGCATTGGAGAATTATTACTAGCTGATGCATTAAGACGTGCTTATCAAGCTAGTTCTTCCATCGGTGCCTGCGCTGTCGTAACTGATCCAATCAACGAGAAAGCTCGAGCGTTCTATGAAGATTTTGGTTTTATTTCATTGGAGAGTGGACGGATGTTTATTCCGATGGATACTATAATGGCATCCTTCGCCTAACTGTCTTAAAAGTTAACGGAGAAATTCGTGACCGATCAATGCTTTCATCTGTTGATTGTGTTCTTCGAAAACTTCCATGAGCATCTTTGCTTTTTCTGTTGGTAATCCGAGCCATCTGCTTTTGAATTCAGTCATGTTGAATTCTTTGCCTTCATTCAAGATTTTATTTTGGTGGCTGTAGGCTTTTGAAAGAAGAGACTCAAGGTAGGTGTTGATCGACTTTGCTTTTGATCCAACACCCTTCACGCGGCCGGTGTCCTTCGACCAATTTTCTTCAAGAACGAATCGTTTTGCACCGACTTCGTAGCGTTCTCAAGCGATTGTAATTCGCATGTAGATCGGACATTCAAACAGATTGTTTGCCATTTGATTCCCTGGCATAGAACAATACACTCATCGTTGTACTCATAATGAAATTGTTTTAAATGAAACTACTCGACAGGTGCAGGGAAAATCAACATGTCCAATAGGGAACTACCTGGAGATCAAAAGATTAACCTCGCATTTCGGTGCAGCTCAATTGTTGCTAGGCATGTTGCACCGAATCTGCACCTACGGATTGAGAAAAAATGACTCTTTTGAACAGGTATGGGAATAAAAAAACCTCGAATCCTTTACGAATTCGAGGTTTAAGTACACCCACCAAAGCTGCGGTGTTTGATGATGCTCAGCCCAGCCTACGCTAAAGCTTCGTTGGGCAATGCAGAGGAGGAGGGATTCGAACCCCCGGAACCTTGCGGTTCAACGGTTTTCAAGACCGCCGCATTCGACCGCTCTGCCACTCCTCTGTATTATTTTTAGTTAGCCGCTCCCGATTGCTATCGGGACGACCTCTCCCACTCCTCTGTATTATTTTCAGTCAGCCGCTCCCAATTGCTATCGGGACGACCTCCCGATATTCATCGGGACTGCCAGTCCTCTGTATTATTTTCAATGAGCCGTCCGATTAATCATCGGGACTGCTCTTCCTCTGTTTATTTACCTTCCCCTTTTCAATCTCAGCCACCTATCGGCCCTGGACCGGAATTGGGAGTGCAAATCTTTCCCGCAAATGCACTGCTAAACTTTCTACCTCCCATCATCAGCATAATCAACAAACCCCTTCTTTATATCCCGGTCGCTGACTTTGTTCGTGTTCTTTGAATAGGCATCCAACTCCAACAAAACAATTCGCTGATCATTTAGAACTGCGCGGAATTTCTCGATGTCCTTCTCAAAATCATAAGTCCTTCTCGCCGACTTCAACGCATATTTTCTTGCAAATTCATCACCATGCGATTGAACCCTGTTCCGGATATCAATACCAATCTTAATCTTCTCCAAAATGTTCTCCTTGGAACGTCCTATAACTTCCGTCGCCTCAAGGGTTCCCAATGTTAACACAGTTGTACCTCCTATACCCGATACAATTTTCGTTTCATCTCCGGTAGTGAACGCAGGCGTAAAACCCGTAACTGCTCCCAGAGAAGCATTGACAATCGACCTGTTCTTCTTCCCTTTCTTCGCTTTCTTATAATCGTGATTCAAGGTCTTTTGATTTACGTCAAGCTGCTCGATCAACAGAATGGCCTCCACCAGATTCGTCCTGTATTTTTGAAACTGCAAAGCATCCTTCTTCACGAGGTTCTCCGTGTCAGCCACTTTTATCTTAACCGTTTTTTCGGTCCGGTTGTTGGATTTATCAAGTGCAAAAAATGTTAGCTCAGCCGTTAGAGCGGTCTGCGTGTCATCAACAAATTCATACCCGGGCATCCAGATAAATTCATACTGTAAATGTGTATTTTCTTTCAACGACGCCGTAGGGATGCGAACGTCAGATGGAATAAAACCGATGCTTCGCACATTATCGTCACCGTTGGGGTCGGATACATAAAGTTTAAGATTAATAGTTTCGTCTTCCTTTATAAGGAATAATGAATCGCCTGGGACAATTAGAATTTCGGGCGGAAGGTCTTGCTGCGTTTGGGCTACCCTTAATCTCGCCGTAACTTCTGCCTTGTCGGGCTGATCCTGAACAATGAATTCAATGACCTGCTGATTATCTTTTAAACGCGAAAACTGCAGCCTGGAAGGGGTCCATGTAAATTGTCCAATGGAAGAGAGGTTAGCACCCTCCGGCATTTGTGACGGGATGGCCCTGAATACCAGCGGGTCGCCGTCGGCATCATAAATGTACTCGGCCGGAATCTGATAAGTATTCTGACTGGCCTGCTTAACATAAAAGACGGGCAGTTCTTCGACGTGAGGCGGTCTATTAACATGCGTAATTGTGAATGTTACACCTTGTTTTTCTCTTGTCCCATTTTTCATTTCAGCCGAGAGGACCACGGTAAACTCTTTTGCTTTTTCAACTCGGTTGACGAGATCAAAGGAGGGCTGCCAAAAGAAATTTCCGACAGAATCGAACTTAATATCCAATCCGTCATCACCCTCTAAAGAAAATAAAGCGCTGTCACCATGGGTGCTTCTCACCTGAAATGAAATAACCTCACCCTCCGGGATCACGTTCCAGCCAATACTATCAGGCAAAATAAAAGATGAATCATGCTGACCATAAAGAACGCAACTGGCCTGCATGAGAAAAGCGAGAATAAAGTACTTCACGGTTTCTATATAAGGTAAAATGTAAATTTAACAGTTCAAATTTTCTTATCATGCCGTTGAACAAAAAGAAGAGCGCCCGGGCGAATTTTTTTAACGATGTATACGACGTCGTCAAGCTCATACCTAAAGGACGCGTTACCAGCTATGGTGCTATTGCCAATTTTCTGGGTGTTAAATCAAGCGCACGAATGGTAGGTTGGGCAATGTTCGGATGCCCAAAAAGAATTCCCGCACATCGCGTTGTTAACAGCGCGGGACTGTTAACGGGGAAACACCACTTCGACACGCCGCACACCATGGAAAACCGTCTTAAAAATGAAGGCATCTCCGTTGTTAACGA
>CAMLER010000565.1 GCA_946478915.1 uncultured Chryseolinea sp. | reverse complement strand
CGACTAAATATATAGAGTCCGTTGGTGGCAAGTTACATGGGTTCTGGTATGCATTCGGAGCATACGACGGCTATTGCATTTGGCAAGCGGCGGATAATATCTCCATGGCAGCTGTTGGACTCGCAATCACCGGCGGAGGTGCATTATCGAAATTCGAAACAACACCGCTGCTTACAGTCGAGGAAACTCTTGAGGCACTCAAATTGTCACAAAAAGTTGGGTATCAATCGCCGGGAAAGTGAGTGTAACTAGCATGCATTTGGCCTGGTGATAATTTGCATGCATTATAAAATTCGGAGCTTACCATCTTCCCATGATTTGTTCAACCCAGATCACCGCAAAACTTTAGCACGTACCTTATAACGTGTTAAAGTTTTGCCTGTTTGTGTGAATTCTCTCGCTCCAATTATTTTCCATTGCCTTCTATGGAGTCAATATCATCCTCTTGGTATCCACTATTTTTCCGTCGGCAATTAAAGCGTACAAATACATACCGGCTGTCAATTCATTTGCCTGAATTTTAACTGATACGTCGCCACGATCAGTGACCTGAATATTCTTCACTTGCTTACCCTCCAGGCTATAGATCATTATTGCTGCCTGCCCTACCCTTTCTGGCAAGGTCAGGGTAATTTCCGTTTCGGAATTAAATGGATTAGGGTTGTTCTGGAATAAAGTGGCAGCAGTGGCACTCGCTTCACTTTTATCCTTTTCTTTGTTTGAATCCAACTGTGCCAAGAGCAATTGAATTTGTTGCTGTTGCTCTTCAACCTTTGTCGATAGTTCCTGAACCGCTTTTACCAGGGGTACAACAAACTCGGCATATCGAATGCCGTAGTGATCATTGTCACTTTTAGGTACATCTACTCCGTAAAAAATATATCCTGTTTTCTTTACAATCGCCTCAACTTCCTGCGCTACAAACCCGGTTTGACGGACAGTCATATTTCTTGTTTCTGTTACCGAGTTTGAGCTATCTGAAACATTTAAGAATTTATTCAGCGCAGTTTTCTCTACCACGTAACTCACAGGTCGGAGGTGATTGATAAAGTCAAGGCCAGAGACATCTTCTTTGATATCCCTTTTAAACCGGCCATCAGAAAATGTTGTCCAGGATACTTGTCCCACGATACTTGTAACTGCTGTGTTTCCGACGCGCACTTGATTGGATGCGGTAGGCGCAGCCTGATACCCGATTGCCGTGGTATTGTTAAGGTCACCGGTCGCTGGTCCGGCGTTATAGCCTAAGCCCGTATTGGAACTGCCGGTAGTGATATGATTGAGTGCATGTGAGCCATGCGCCGTATTATAAGTCCCAGTAGTGTTGTTGTCGAGCGCACGAAAGCCCGACGCGCTGTTATGTGACCCAGTCGTGTTATCACCCATTGTATAGTAGCCAGCCGCGGTATTGAAGTTTCCACTTAGATTTGCCCGCATTGCATTGGTCCCAGAGGCAACGTTGTAATATCCTACGGTGTTTTCGTACAGAGCATAATATCCGGTCGCCGTATTACTGTGCCCGGTCGTAGTACTAAACATCGCCTTTGCCCCAATCGCAGTATTCCGGCTTTTAGTAGTATTGTAAAGGGATTGAAAACCTACCGACGTATTTGAGAATCCGGTGTCATTGGTGAATAGCGCCTCACTACCAATGGCTGTATTCTCGCTTCCGATTGTGTTGCCGAACATTGCACCATATCCAGCCGCTGTATTAAATATACCACTAACATTTTCGCCCAACGCTGAAGACCCAAGAGCTGAATTGGCGTATCCGGTGGTATTGGAGAACAAAGAAAAACTCCCCACCGCTGCGTTGTGGTTTGAAAGGTTCCGTTCAAGAGCCTGTACTCCGACAGCAACATTATGAATGCCAGTCTGGTTATTAGAAAGCGCTTCCTGACCGATTGCTGTATTATGATAGCCAGTCGTATTATGATATCCACTTTCTCTTCCAAAAAAAGAGTTTCCGTCGCCGCTGGTATTATACCTGCCGCTGTAAGCACCAAAAAAAGAATTACCGGTCGCGCCTGCTGTAAGATCATGACCAGCGTTGTAACCAAATGTGCTATTGATAAAGCCCGTTGCTCCGGTACCCGTTCCATAATTGGTGTTAAACTGCGCGTACGCGTTAGAGATAAAGCCGCTCACTAAGGCGATAAGTATTACAATTTTTTTCATAACATAAAAAGTTAAGATCCTTACTAAGAAACCTTCCAATCAGTTGGGCAAAGAAAGAAGAAACTTTATCGTGAGTGGTAGCAGTATTGTACCAGAAAATAACATCTGTTTCACATCGAACAACAAAATCAGATGTCGGTACCGTTTTCCGGGGAGTTCAATCTTGCAGATGTAGCGCTTGAATTGCTATTGTGTGAACAACAGAAGTATAGACAGCAAAATCCGGTTTGATAAAACGTCTCTGTCTTCACTGCAAGTCTTTGGAGCAACCAACGCTGATGATAATATCATGTGAAGTACCGCCAATGTGTCGGGATATTAAGATTCTATTTTGGAGACACCAATGACTAAAGATAAACAAGGAACGATGACTCCCTCAATACAGACCGGACACAAAAACTTTGCTCAGAAAACCGTAGCTTAGCATACTGACCAATCTTTTTTTATGAATTCAAAGCCATCAAACATAATTGCCTTTGCTATTATCATCGTTTTCTTCTCTTTTGATTCCATCACTGATGATAGGGAAACCATCAGCAGCTCAACTACGCGAACAGTTGCACATATAACTGCAGATGTCAGTGCACTATCAAATTCCCTTACTTTCCACGCATCGTTCAACCATGGCGCTGATGCTGAATTCGGCAAGGGCGATAAGAAAATTTATACCGGAGACTTTAAGGGGAGTCGGGAACAGAACGAAATTCCAACAACAGCCGGGCTTGGCAACCCACCACTGGTAATTGCAAAAGGAAAAGGCAAACATGGTGATGCCTTGTTGTTCACGAAGGATAACAGTCACGTTGTATTTTTTAAAATGGATAAAAATATCCAATACAGTGAAAAGGATTTTAAAGGAACGCTGTCTTTGTGGATGAGTCTTGATCCAAGCGAGATCCCCGACCAATATTGCGACCCAATTCAGGTAACGGATAAATACTATGCAAGCGACGCCATATGGCTTGATATAACAAAGAATGATGTTCCACCTGATATGCGGCTCGGTGTTTTAGGCGATGAGCGCGTGTGGGATGTGAACAAACGGCAGGGTGCGGCTGAAGAATTTTTCTGGCATCTTCTTAAAATTTCAAATCCACCTTTTGAAAAACAAAAATGGACACATGTTGTCATTACATGGGAGCTGAATGGTTCAGACATCGGAAGGGCAAAACTATATTTCAACGGAGAATATGCCGGACAATCAGGCCCTATCAGAGAACCATTTATCTGGGACACCTCCAAAGTGACTATGCGGCTCGGCACCGGAAAATACGTCGGTATGATTGACGATATTTCTTTGTTTAATAAATCCCTTTCCACTGGTGAGATCAAATCGCTGTATAGTCTTAAGAATGGCGTCACCGAATTGCACAAAAAATAAACTTAATCGCTGAACCCGGATATGAAAAATGGATTATCCTCAACTCCGAACCTTAATCTAAGAGTGAGTATAATCCATTTACTTATATCTGGAAGGTATACTATATCATATACTGCAAGGATCTGTGCAGCCAAGATCAATGAACCGCTAGC
>CAMLER010000564.1 GCA_946478915.1 uncultured Chryseolinea sp. | reverse complement strand
AAACGGGCGGGTTATAATGTATGCCGATAGTATTACGGAATCCATGCAGATAGCAATTGATGAAACCAACAGAAGAAGAAAGATACAACTTGATTATAACCTCGCTAACGGAATTGTCCCTAAGACTATTTTACGATCAAAGGACTCTATCCTTGGCCAAACTAAAGTTGCTGACTCGAAGAGAGCCGTCAGGAATTATTATGTTGAAAGCGAAGAGGTCACCATGGCGGCAGATCCCGTTGTTGCCTACCTTTCCAAAGAAGAATTAACAAAAATGGCTGAACGTACACGAAAGGCGATGGAAAAAGCGGCGAAGGAGTTGGAATTTATGGAGGCAGCTAAATTACGCGACGAATACATGGCATTGCAAAAACTGATTGAGTCCCGGTAGGGTTTGAGCTTTTATTAACACAAACCTACCGGTAACAAATATGCTGGTAGGAACAGAACTTGCAAAATTCGACATCGGTGGTCTGATCGAAAGGTATTTCCGGATCAAAAATTTCTTCCAACAATAGTTTCAGATGATTTTGAAATTCAGGCAGCAAAATTTCGGCGTTTTCCAGATACTCTTTCCCCATTTTGAATCCGAATTTGAAATCATCTTCAAACAGGTTCATCCGATTAATCAGTCCGGGAACAACTTTGTCTGGTGAATTTCGAAACGAATTATTCTTATAGAGTAATGCGTACAGCATGGTTTGAAATGCAGCCTTATTTCGTTTGTTATCTCTTCTGAAAAGAGATTCGATATTCTCGAAATCGAGTTTGTCCTTACCGGTCTTGTAGTCGATCACGCGAATCAAATCTCCTTTGCGGTCTACACGGTCAATTTTTCCACTCACAATTACTTTGCCCGGATAACGGCTCAGCATTACCTCGTAATCGAGTCCTCCTTGCTCCAGCAATTCGATCTGAAAGGGGGCATAAGCTTTGTCCATATTTAGAATTCTAAGGGCGAATCTTTTCACCACTTCTTTAACGACAAGTCTTTGTCCCTCATATTCCACCGGTTTACCAGGCTCAAGATGGTAGGATCGAACGAATACTTCGTCGATCAAATCGTCGACGACATTCGAGATGTTTCCAAAGTCAGCCGCTTCGACAAGATTTTTGCCCTTCTTCTCTTGAAGTGAACGATAAAATTTTTCCATCACCAGGTGAAGAAAATTACCGAGTACCCTTGCATCGAGATCTTCCTCCACCTCATCCGGTTCTTTAACCTTTGCCACATGACGCAGATAAAAACGAAGTCTGCACTCGATATAGGTATTTAAAGCTGAAGGAGAAATGCCCTTGAATTTTGGATTTCCCTGGCTCAACATCGTCAATGCCTCTATTACCTTTCCGTCTTTAGGTATAACTACGGGAGAAATCAAGCTCGGCTGTATCGGATCATGCAGCACCTTTTTTTCCATAGAAAGCCTCCCCTCATACATCAGCTGTTTTAAATACCGACTGCTTTCACCCTGCCCCAACACGTCAGTCTCAGTGTTATAAAATAGAAAAATATTCTCGCTGCGTTGAAGAACGCGATAGAACAGGTAAGCATACATTGCATCCTGATACTCAGAGGTCGGTAGACTATATGCCTTCCTGATACTGAAAGGAATGTATGAACTTTTTCCACCAAACGACGGAAAGGAACCTTCATTTAAGGAAAGGATAAATACATTTTTAAAATCCAGATTTCTTGTTTCCAACACACCCATGACCTGCAGCCCCTTGAGCGGTTCTCCGCTGAATGGAATTCGAAAAGTTTGAACAAGTTGACGAAACAATCTTAGAAACGCTTTCAGAGAATTGATGGTGGATTTTGGATGTCTATGGGAACCAGCGACGCTCAGATTAATGTGATACGCATCACCAGTTATCCCTTCAATCTGATTCAGCAGCTTAATAAAATATAAAAGATATTCTTTATCAAATTCAGTAATAGATTTTAAGTTGGCAATAACGGTTATGATCTCGCGCAAGAACGGCAATAAGGGTTTTTCTTCAACACCAAATATAAGCCGATGCAACTGGGTTTCCGACGACAGATAGCCCGAGGGTATGTTGACCCAGTTCCGACTTAATATTTCCTTTCTTTTAGCATTTGCCACACCGGGTTCGTCGGCGATAACATAGGGATGTCCCAACAAAGCAAGTACTTGCCTGTGATTGAAATCACTGCCTTTCCTATTGATCTGTAGATCTACCAGCAACTCTATAAGATTAAATACTGGTGTTGCGCTAATCGGGAAACCCATGGTGACATTTAATTTCTCCACATAGCCGGAAACACTATGAAGCACTGGCAACAGCAATTTTTCGTCAGGCAATACAATGATCGTGTTTTCGGGATCAATACCCTCCTTTATCTGTTTTTGTAAGATCTGCGCCATCAGTTTCGCCTGGCTCACCGGATGGGCGGCACCAAAAACGCGGATCGACTTTTTGGTACTGCCATCTTTTTCGCGAACGCCTCCGAATAAATTAGCAGGCACATCTCCGGCAAAAGTCTTTCCTAACACCGCGTGATTCTGATACTCACGAAAGAATTTACCAGCTTCTTGTTTGTTATCGTTGAGATAATATTCGTCGATATCCCAATACACCTCACATTGAGCCCGCTCAACGTGGAAGCTTATCAATTTTTCCTCTGCTTTTGTAAGCGCGTTAAAGCCAGCAAAAATGACTTGAGCCGTTCGATTGGTCAATATTTCAGATATGTTTTCAACCACCATCCGCTGCAGCATGCCCTCGTAGGCAAGCTTGTCGTTCAGAAGTGTTTCGCGAAACGCTTTATACAACGGATAAAGCTTATTCCAAACGTTCAAAAACTTTTTCTTGTTTTCGGTAAGGTGATCATCAAAAGTTCCCCAAAAATTCCGCAAGAATTCACGTTGTTCAACTGTGAGGTAATCAAAGCTTGAATCCAGCTCTTTTTGATATCTCAAATCTTGAAAAAGATGACCAGGCACAACCAGATATTTATCGATCTCGTCAAAATCACGAAGCAACATTTCGCCCCAGAAATAAAATTCATGAAAAGGTTCAGGACTGTTAGCTGTAGATCGGTTCCCATCCACAATTTGATTGTAGACCTTATAGAGCCGATAAACGAGATCAAGTTTATCCGGAAGCACAAGGTCTGAAAGACTGGCAAAGTAATCTTCTATTGTCAGCATTCGAGGTGCGAACGCAGGCTTATTAAGCTGCGCACTCAAGTGCTTTCTAAAGTAGATAATGGCCCTTCGATTGGGAAAAACAATCGTCAGATTATCGAACGATCGATATTTCTGATAAATCTGCTGAGCAAGTTCATACAGGAAGGGTTTCATTCAATAAAATAGATATGGCTATCAGTCAGCGAACAAATTGTGAAATTATTAAGCCAAATACTAAACCCTGGAAGCATAAAAATAATTCGTGAAGAGGGTGGTTAGTAAAAGCAAATGCCGGACACTCGGTCCGGCATTCATACTCTCCGCGCCATTTGCTGAGCTTAATCGCAAATAAAAAATTGGCGCACCATCACTCTAAAAATTGGCATCCCCGCGCCGGCCAAAAATATTTACCACCAACAACCACTACGAATGGAGTAAACACCAGTCACGCTTTAATGCCATATCTTCCGTTCATAAATCCAAACCAAATGGATTTAATGAACTACTTAATCTACATTGTCATGCAGGAATTTATTATTGCCTAAAATATTGTTATCGTCATTCAAATTA
>CAMLER010000563.1 GCA_946478915.1 uncultured Chryseolinea sp. | reverse complement strand
TAAGTATTCTAGTAAGACGCATAAGACATCAAGGCGTAACAACGGAATACATTACGTATTTAAACCCGCAGTAGTGCGATTGCCAAGAACGATCCTTTATCAGTGGAAAATGACAATCGGTTTTCAATTGACGTTGGTATTGATTGCAATAGTGTGTTATTCCGGCAACTCAATATCGCCCGCCTCATTCAGTCCCCAAAAGGGATTATACGCCACTTCGAATAGATGTCCATCAAGATCTTTGAAATATCCACTGTAACCACCCCAGTAAACTTTTTGGGCCGGCTTTACAATGGTTGCGCCCAGCGCCTGAACTTTAGCTAAAACCTCGTTCACCTCCAACTCGGAATAGGCATTATAGCTCAACGTTATTCCGGAAAATCCGGAACCGTCAACGCTGACCATGGCATCAGTAGCCAGATCTTGCCGGGGATGAAGGGCAAGTACCATTCCCCCGAGAGGAAATAGAGATAATCCTTCAACACTTGCCGCAGACTTTTTCCACCCCAATCCCTCGAAAAAGGCCGTTGATTTTTTGATGTCGTTTACCCCCAGTGTTATCAGGTTCAATTTTTGCCTCATTAGCTACTTTATTTTTTCATAGATCACAAAATCAAAATTGTACGCATGACGGTCATCCTTGCCATGATGGATCCTCGACGTTTCCCGCCATTCATTTTTGTTAAAATCAGGAAAATACGTGTCGCCATCTATAATGGCATCGATCTCGGTGAGGTAGAGGCGATCAGCATGGGGTAAACCAAGCTTATAAATCTCTGCGCCTCCGATGACAAAAGCTTCCGGTTCATTGTTTTCGCGTGCGATGTCCAATCCCTTTCCCACTGAATCCACAATTTTGCAACCGGGAGCTTTAAAATTCTTTTGTCGCGTCACAACGATATTGGTACGATTGGGTAACGGCTTAAATTTGGACGGTATGGAATCGTAATTCTTCCGACCCAATATAACATGATGTCCCTTTGTTGTCTCCATAAAAAATTTCATATCATCCGGCAGCTTCCAGGGAAGGTCATTGTTTTTTCCGATGACGCGGTTCTTGGTGAGGGCTGCTATCATTGAAATGGTCATCGGATTGGAAGATTAGAAGATTAGAAAATTGGAAGATTGGGAAAATTACAAAATTTGTAACCAATTTTTTTGGGTGTTATAAGTTTAGCTTGTTGCCTCTGAAGAATTCTTGAATACTCATACGATTCTTTCCTTCGGGTTGTAGTTCGTCGACGGATACAAATCCATCCGCAGTTCTTATATATAAGAAATTCTTATTGTCGGTGTGGATGGTTTTGTCTTCTCTAAGGCTGTCTTTTACTATACTCACTTTGAATATTTTGTACGTCTTGTTTCCAATCGTTGTCCATGCAGTCGGATAAGGACTAAGCCCGCGAATAAAATTTCTGGTTTCCTCGCTCGAGCGATTCCATTGTATTTCGCAATGTTCTTTGAAAATTTTCGGTGCATGTCTCACGGCTTTATCTTCCTCTTGCGGTTGGGCGGTGATATTGCCGGATTCGATTGCTTGAACGGTTTTAAGAACCAGTTCCGCGCCTTTATGCATTAATCGGTCATACAACGATCCCGCATCGTCGTCATCCAAGATCGGTTCTTTTTCCTGGAAGATGATATTACCGGTGTCTATATCATGCCGCAGAAAAAAAGTTGTAGCTCCTGTTTCCTTCTCACCGTTAATGATGGCCCAGTTGATCGGTGCTGCTCCGCGATATTGCGGAAGCAACGAAGCGTGCAGATTAAACGTGCCAAGGGAGGGCATTGACCAAACTGCTTCGGGCAACATGCGGAAGGCCACAACAATCTGAAGGTTGGCGTTATATTTTTTTAATTCTGTAAGAAATTCAGGCGCCTTAAGGTTGGGTGGTTGAAGAACGGTCAAGCCATGGCTTAGCGCGCATTCCTTGACAGGAGAATATGCGACCTTTTGTCCGCGGCCCTTCGGCTTGTCCGGGGCGGTTATAACGGCCTGGATAGTGTAATGGTGTTGAATTAATATCTCCAGACTGGGTACCGCGAATTCCGGCGTGCCCATGAAAATAATTCGTAATGGTTCCATAATCAGTGCGAAGTAAACAAATAATGAAAATATAGGATACATAGATTTGTGATATATCGTAAATCTATGTATATTGATGGATGAATTCTCGTGAATTGCTAAAAGGAACTCTTTCCACAATTGTGTTGAAGCTCTTGTCTGAAAAAGACAAGATGTACGGTTATGAAATGTATCAGCAGGTGAAGGAATTGTCGTCCGGAAAGATCCTGTTAAAAGATGGATCGCTGTACCCCGCATTGCAGAAGATGACCAATGACGGCCTGCTGGCATTCAAGGAAGAACTGGTCGGAGGCAGGGTTAGAAAATATTACTATCTGACAAAAAAGGGGCACAAGCAAAAGACGGCATACATGGAAGAACTCCGCGATTTTCTTGGTACTTTAAACAAGATTGTCTTTCCGGAAACCAAACTGGCATGAGAATATCCAAAGAGCAGATAAATCATATTTCGACGATAATTGACGAAAGTGGGATCACCATTCAAACACTCAGAGATGATTTGATTGACCACTTGTGTTGTGTGATTGAATCGAAAATGGAACTCGATACTCCTTTCGACCAAGCTTTTGAGGAAGCGCTGAGGGAAGTAGCGCCCCATGGATTAGGTGCAATTCAAAATCAAACTTTGTTTTTGTTGAACTCGCCAAATAAGATTTTTATGAGAAAGATAATTTTCATGATTGGATTTATGAGTGCTATCTCCGTCAGCATTGGGTGGCTATTTGTTACACTTCGCTGGCCAGGGGGAGTAGAATTATTTAACGCAGGCTTTCTTGCCCTGCTCATGCTGTTTATTCCGATGATGGCGTTTCATCGATATAAGATCCTGCGGCCAAAAGTGATATCCGACAAGTTAAGAACTGTATTAGGTATTGTTAGCAGTCTTCTCACGGGCCTTTCTTTGGTGTTTAAAGTATTACATCTTCAAGGTGCTGATGTGGTGTTGATCCTTGGCGTCTTGATCTTCACTTTTGGATTTCTGCCTTTTTTATTTCTTAACCTGTATCGAAAATCGGCTACCAATGTTGCCTGACGAAAGATGAGTTCGCGAACAAAAGTTGATGTGCGATACGGGAGTTTGTTCCCCTGGCCGTTTCAGCTTATCGCTGGTATTGTATTGATCGTTGCTGCTTCCCTTGTTTTGGAACGGCCCGCCATTGCAATCACTTTTATTATTATTTCAGGATTAGTGCTAACAGCAGCCGAAGGGACTGAAATTGACGTAGCCTCGAAGTCTTTCATCGAATACAAATCTTTCTTTTTTATCAAGACTGGGACGCGCGACACTTTCTCGGCGATGGAAAAAATCTTTGTCAATACTTCGAAGTCAAGGCAACAAATGTATACGGCGCATACTACGAAGTCTTCGATCTATGAAAACATAGAGTACAATGCATTTCTCAAATTCGATGACGGAACGAAAGTTCATCTGTTGAAGAAACGAAAGAAGGGTGACCTGATGAAGAGAATAAACAATGTCGCAACGAGACTTGGTGTACCAGTGGAAGATCATACGATAGCGATAGGGTAGGGATTTTTGGATGCACTTGATTCTGTTATCATCAATTGAGAAGGTAGTTGTACCTATCCACTTTTTCTTTTGCTCACCCAAAAGAAAAAGTTCCAAAAAGAAAAGGGT
>CAMLER010000562.1 GCA_946478915.1 uncultured Chryseolinea sp. | reverse complement strand
GGAGCCGGGGTGCTACTTCCGCCGGGCTCCGATCAAGCATGGCGAAATTGTCGCTGTATTAGGCATGTTCGAGGACATTACAGACCGAAAGGAAAGAGAGGCTGACATAGCGTCCAAGCTCACCGAATTGGAGACCCTCAAAAAGCTGATGGAAAAGAGGAATAATTGATAAATTTTTAAACAACATATTACATCTGAACGGCTATGCGTATGTGCGCGGAAAGCCGACTTTGTGTGAGCAATACTTATTTTTATATACTATACCACTGGTTATGAACCATCGTTTTTTAATCTTGATATGTGCGTTTGTGATGCTGAGCGCCACGCTTTTTGCGCAGGGTGACCGGAAAGACAAAACCGCGGTGACCTATGAAGAACTTTACGATGAACCATCCTCCGTCAACAAACTTTTTGTTGGGATTCAACCTGTGTATGGCGAACTTTTTTCTACTAACGTAAATGCTGGGTTTGGTGCCGAGGCAGTTTATTATCACAAGGATAAAATGAATTTTAGGGCCCACTTTCGGAAGACTTACACACAACAATTTTTTGACCTTGCCCGAGATTTGGCGGTGAAGAAAAGCGACGTCGCGAACAGAACGGAGGTATACAATTATTACGAAGTAGGTGCAACGTATCATATACGCGACTTCGAGGAGAGTTCAAAAACCAAAATGTTTCTTTACAAGAATAGCTACAAGGGACACAAATGGGCGGCGCGCGTTCCTTTGAGCGCTGAAGTGCCTTGTAAAGTAAGAAAGATTTACGGCGCCCGACTTGGCGGTATTCTTTGGGATAGCTCTACAGATCTGGGCCGTGCGTTGGATAAGCAGGGATTGACGAATAATGACCTCAAAACAGCAGAGGGTGTGTCGCTGCCTCGCACTATTTTTAAAGAAGGACGTGAAGAATCTCTCGACGTGTTCAGCAATATTTCATCGAAAGGTCTTTATGTCGGTGGATCAATGACTTGGATTAAAAACGTCGCTGTTGATTTCGATAAGTTCGAAGAAGGTATTGACGACCTGATCTTCACTGCTTACGCAGATATTTTGGTTTCACCAGCGATCGACGTTGATAATGTAGTATATACGAGTACAGATCCGGCGAGTCCCAACGTCGGAACGCAAACCTATAGCGTAAGTCCTTTGAAAACAAAAATGCTTGGCTTTCGCGTTGGTATGGATGGCAGATTTAACAGGATGTTCAGTTGGGCATATGGCGCAGAGGTTGGTTATCGCCCGAGCCTGGAAGGCCGTTCATTTTACGCCGTGTTCAAGATCAGCTTTCCTGTATTCGGAACAAACCTCGATTACAAGGTTGAGTCATTTGGAAAATAAAAGTGTTCGAAGCGTCATCGAAAATCAAACATGACGGCATAACGTCGAAACTTAAAACTTCCTATATATTTGACAAATGGGTGGATGCCCTGTAATTCAGTTCCATTGTCATGCAGCTTTCAGAAAAGATCAAGCAATCAATCCGGGATGTAAAAGATTATCCGAAACCGGGTATCATTTTCAAAGATATTACTCCCATACTGGCCGATCCGGTCCTTAGAAAGGAAATTGTGCAAGCATTGGTAAGTCAGTTTGACAAACAAAAAATTGATGCTATTGCTTCTACGGAAGCGCGGGGTTTTATTTTTGGCTCGATCATGGCATATGAATTAGGAGTTCCATTTATTCTTGTGCGAAAAGCCGGAAAGCTTCCATATCATACAAAATCTGCAGAATACGACCTGGAATATGGTACTGCTAAAGTTGAAATGCATGTTGATGCTGTGAAACCAGGGTGGCGCGTACTGGTGCATGACGACTTACTGGCAACAGGTGGGACTGCTGGTGCAACAGCAAATTTAATTCAACATCTGGAAGGAAATATTGCTGGTTTTTCGTTTATCATTAATCTGAGTTTTTTACCCGGCGAGCAAAATCTTGAAAAAAAGTTTGGTGTTAAACCACATTTTCTCGTGAGTTATTAACCTTCTAAAGTAAAAAGCTGTTTATCTCATATGGCGGAAGTACTTCATATACCTATGTTCCCCTTATCAATTTTGCCACTCCCGGGGGAACTGGTGCCGCTTCATATTTTTGAGCCACGCTATCGCCAACTTTTGCAGGATGCGGAAATAAACGACATCCAATTTGGAGTATTTTTCAGTCATGATGTGAACCAACAAAAGATCGGTTCGCTAATGAAGCTTGAAAGTATTATCAAGCGATATCCGGGCGGCGAAACCGACATCATCGTGAAATGTGAAGACATTTTTAACATGGACTTGCTCTTACGGACATACAAAACCAAAATGTATCCCGGAGGAAATGTTCGCTTATGGAATGTTATGGTCGATACATTCCCGGGGGCAGATTTGTATGATCGCTTTACAGAGTACCTCAAGTTGCGAAATATCACTGAAAATTATTCCGTATTTAATTTGTTTCAGATCGCCAACGAATTAAATCTTGATTCGATTGACCGCTATAGGTTTTTAACTATCTCCGATGAAAGACGCGAAGCTTTTTTATTAAAGAGGGTGACTTTCCAAATATTCCTTATGGAACAAGAGAAGAAAAGCAAAGATACCTTTCATCTGAATTAACATTTATTTTGAAACTTTCTCTAACCGTAATCGTTGCGCAAAATTCTTTCAGCGAAGTCAGCCTAATTCTGAATCTCTTCGTTTAAAACGCTTTTTTAATTCAGACAACGAAAGAGTTTGTTAAAAATTTATTTAACAAATCGTTAGGATTTTATCTGCAACATGCAAGTGCGACTCCGCGTGTTAACGACAATAAAACACATCAATATGAACAAGACACTTTCCTTTTTTGCAGCGTTGTTATTAATGACAAGTACTGCTTTTGCTACGACTCCCGACAAACCGGACGCAGGTATCTCAGTACTGCGAAAGGGTGAACTGATCAAACTTTTATATAAAGGTGCTAAACCCACGGATGTAAAGGTCAACATACTCAATCAGGAGAACGAAATTATCTTCACTGATAAAATAAAGGGTACAGATGGATTTATCCGTCCGTATAATTTCTCCAATCTTCCACAGGGAAGTTACAGCTTTGAATTGTTAGATAACCTGGGAAACCGTGAGATAAAACACGTTGATTACAAACTTGAATCAAGCAAGAAAGTGATGCATGTGGTTAGAGTAGGAGGTACGACAGACAAGTTTGTCCTTTCGGTACCTAGTTCAGGTCAATCACAGTTGTCAATTAACATATATGACGATAGAGGTCGGATGATTCACACAGAGCGTGAGCAAATTACTGGCGACTTTGCAAGGGTGTACAACATCAAGGAACATTCTGGCAGAGTAACATTCGAAGTTATCGATGGTACTGGTAAACGGAACTCCTTCACAAAAGAAGCCTGGTAAAAATCTTCTTCGTCAAGAAAAGAAAAGGCTGCCCGTTAAGGCGGCTTTTTTTTTGAATTTTTATGAACTATGGTCTGAAAGATTTGCCCGCATTCGTAGGTTAAATTTCGAATACTCTTGCAGTTAGATTTTGCTCCATTGTTATCAATCCTATAGTTATGCCATACCTACTTCTCTTATTCCTCATTCCTTATTCCCCTCTGACAACAGAACCTCGCTAACCTGCTTAACAAATGTTAAGTTACTTCCTCGCGACACTAACGCTTAAGGACTAGATGCACTCTGGCGACTACCCATGCAGTTCGGCGATCATGAATCTTAGTCAGAATTTGA
>CAMLER010000561.1 GCA_946478915.1 uncultured Chryseolinea sp. | reverse complement strand
TGTAGCGAGGAGGAGAGTTGAACTCCCGACCTTCGGGTTATGAATCCGACGCTCTAACCAACTGAGCTACCTCGCCATTTCCATCGGCCAAAAGTTTAAGCCTTGATATCCACTGCGTTGAATGGAATTTCCCCAAGGCCTGCCGATTTAGGGAGCGCAAACTTACAAGTTGTGCTCTAGTTTCACAAGTTTCCGCCAAATTCGAAGTTATTAATTGCAGAGGTATTCAGAGCCCAGGATCGAAGTCCAAGTTTTGCAGCCCATCCACGCGTGTCCGCAATCATTCCTTACATTTTTTTGTTCCAAAGTTGTAACGCACTGCCTCCTGATTGATCTAACGATATAATACCGTGTTATGCTACCAAATGTAACCCTTCTGGCTGCCGATGCGAAGCTCACCGACGACTTAATCATTTCCCGTATTCTACTAGGAAAAAGGGATTATTATGAAGTACTGGTTCGGAGGTACAATAGTCTGCTTTACAAAACAGCAAGGGGTATTCTTTCAAAAGAGGAAGATATTGAAGACGTCATGCAGGAAGCATATATTCGAGGCTTTGAGAAACTCCATCAGTTCAGGAAGGAGTCACGTTTCTCCACCTGGCTTGGACGAATAGTAATCAATTGTGCTTTACAGCACTTGAACAGCCTTAAAAAGAAAAGCTATGTTAGTTTAGATTCGCTCCAATTGGAGGAGGGGGAGAATTTAATGGACGAATCGATAGAAGAAGGGAATCCTCAAGTTGGAGAGAATCTTAAAAAAGTCCTAGAATCTGCCATCGGGCATTTGCCATCGAAATATCGAGTAGTATTCATCTTGAGAGAAGTGGAGCAGATATCAGTGGCTGATACAGCGGCTATACTTGAGATCTCCGAGGAAAATGTTAAGATCCGTCTGCACCGTGCCAAAAATATGCTGAAGGACATGCTAAAAACAGAAGGTGAATCGCTTGATCTGTTTCATTTCCATGCCAGCCGCTGTGCCCATATCGCCTCGAGGGTTATGACCCATATTAATTCAAGAATAATCTATCCGTTCGGAAATATTCCAAGAACGACTTACCCGGATGTGGAAATCAAGGGAGCTGATGAAGCTTAGACGAGGTTTTCGTCGTAGGGGGTGATATCCACTAAAATATTAATTGCTCCAACTACATCACCATTTGAATCAAAGATTGGATCAGGATGTGGCATTATGTTAAGTCTCTTGCCATCCGGTCTTTCAATTAAGATTTCCTCTCCGCGAATCGATTTCCCAAGCTTCATGGTCCGTGCCATCGGGCACTCTTCAAATAACGTAGGTACGCCATCCGGTGTGAAAATTTTCCATGAACCACACCAGAGATCTTTTCCTATCTCGGGCTTACGACCCCATAAGGCAACAGCAGCATTATTATAATATTTAATATACCCTTCGCGATCACAGATGTAAATCGCTGGTGAATTATGAGGAACCTCTCTGACATGCCGCTTGACACACTCTTTCAATATAGCGCGGCCATGATCATTTGAAACCTGCGATCCGGTTTGTGTTGGATCCATAATGGAATGGCTATGTGGCTTATTGTGTCAAAAGTACACCTATTGTCGCGATATCCAAGGAATCCACCCGAAGTCCGTAAGTCTTTTGCAAACGTTGTCTCACCACGTTTGAAGAGGAGAGCAGGAGGGCCAAAAAATCCATCTCCTGCAACATTTAGACAGCCGATATTTGACATTAGCCGAGCAACTCAGCATCAAAGTTCGATATCAGACTGAAATAGCGTATTTTCACTAACCCCTAATCCTATTTTTTGAACTTAAATCGCAATGTTTTGAACTCCGTCAAATTGGAACATTTTCGGAACCTTGTTTCGCTATCCGCCATAGATGGCAGGATTGAAGAAACCGAGCGCGTTGCCTTGTCAAAAATCGCCTTCGAACAAGGCCTTCCCCTTGAGCGACTAAATCTCATGTTAAATCGCGCTAGCGAATACATTTACCTTATTCCTCAAAATACGGAGGAAAGAGAACAGCAACTGGAAGAAATGATTTCGCTGGCTCTGGTAGATGGCGATTTTGCGCCAGCTGAACTCGAGCTCATTGAAATGGTATCTGAAAAGTTAGGTTTCTCCCGCAAGGAACTTGACCAGATATTGGAGGCACAATGCGGATATAAGAGATAATGCTAGGGAACCCTCACCGTTCCATTACCGCGAATTAGCCATTTGTATGACGTCATTTCACGCAGTCCCATTGGCCCGCGCGCGTGCAATTTTTGTGTGCTGATTCCAATTTCAGCGCCTAATCCGAATTGGGCGCCATCTGTAAACGCTGTCGACGCATTCGCATATACTGCGGCTGCATCTACATTCTTTAGAAAAGTGTTTATAGCAAATGTATCTTCTGCTACGATCGCTTCACTGTGCTTGGATCCGTGATTAAAGATATGATCCAACGCCTGCTCTATACTACCAACCGTTTTAATACTCATTTTATAATCAAGGAACTCTGTACCAAAATGCTTCTCTTCTGCGCGCTGGAGCAACTCGCTGGGATATTTGCCGGTCAAAGTATTAAATGACTTTTCGTCTGCATAAAGAAGAACGTGCTTGCTGGCCAACGGTTTGATAAGATCGGGGAGGTCGCTGAGCCTGCTTTGATGTATAATGAGGCAATCCAAAGCATTACATACGCTAACCCTCCGGGTCTTGGCATTGAAAATGATATCAGCACCTTTTTGAACGTCACCACTGCCATCGAAGTACGTATGCACAATTCCAGCACCGGTTTCAATTACCGGTACCTTTGCATTATCCCTGACATAATCAATAAGATTTTGGCTGCCTCTTGGAATAATCATATCAACATAGCCGACGGCATTCAAAAGTTCCTGCGTTGCAGCACGGTCGGAAGGTAGCAATTCAATGATTTGTGGACTGACCTGGTGCGCTTCAAGCACTTCTTTGATCAGTGTAACGATATATCGATTAGATGATTCAGCGTCGCTCCCGCCTTTCAGCAGCACGGCATTTCCTGATTTTATACAAAGCGAAAAAACATCGAAAGTCACATTCGGTCGTGCCTCGTATATAATGCCTACAACGCCTAGCGGAACCGTTACTTTTTCAAGGGAGAGGCCGCTGTTGAGATTTCGGCTTTCCAAACTGATTCCCAATGGGGATGGCAGCTTGGAAACATTTCGAAGGTCATTTGCAATATCTTTTATCCGTTGTTCCGTCAGCTTTAGCCTGTCATATTTGGGATCCGTTTCCGGCATCCGATCGAGGTCCTTTCGGTTTTCGTGAATGATGTTGGCTGAATGCTTTTCCGCCTTTTCCGCCAATGCCACCAAAACCTGGTTAATTTTTTCCTCTTTGAGCAAAGGCAATTTGCGGCTTGCCGCCTGTATTGATTTGAAAATATCCTTTAACACGCTTTGATGAAATTTCAGTGCAAATATAAATGATCATAGTGGATTAGAGGAGGTTGGTTCTTTACGCCCAAAACCTTCTTCGCCTTTTTGTGACCATACTTTGCCAAACCCAAACCAATTTCACGTTCATTTTCGTCTACAATCCTAATAATGTCTCCTTTCTTGAATACACCAATCACCTGTGTTATCCCAACAGGCAATAGACTGTGGGCTTTCGTGGGAGAGAGCAGCACAAGTTTGGCTCCCTCGTTAATCACCACCTTGCCTTTTGGTACTTCGTAGGCATGCGCCATGTATTTTTTGAAACTGGAGG